>JAYTFO010000313.1:0-9100 GCA_043734305.1 Acidobacteriota bacterium
GACAAAGAACGCATGGTTCCGCTCGGGGTTCCGGCACAGGGATCATTGCAGCAATACTTAAAGAGCAGCAGGGAAGTGCTGGCGAAGAAAAAAAGTTCACCACTTCTTTTCATCGGAGCGGGAGCGCGACGGCTGAGCCGCCAGCGGATCTGGCAATTGGTGGGCAAGGCTTCGCTGGCGTCGGGACGTCATGCCAGCCCGCACATGCTGCGGCATTCTTGCGCCACGCACATGGTGGAAAATGGTGCCGACCTGCGCACGGTGCAAACCATTCTCGGCCACTCCGATATTTCGACGACGCAGATCTATACCCACGTTGCGCTCGATCGGCTGAAGAGCGTGTATACGAAACATCACCCGCGGGCGAAAGTCCGAAATGGTTGATGGTTGATTGTTGATTGGGAAACAATCGGTTTTCAATCAGCAATCAAAAATCAAAAATCAACAATGAATCACCACCGCACTACCGTCGAACTCGCTACTGACTCGTTCCTGCGCCATCTTCGCGAACGCAATGCTTCGGCGCATACCATCAAGGCTTATGCGGGCGACCTCGACGCGTTTGCGGAGTACGCCGGAACGCGCGACTGGAAGGCGATTGACCACATTGTCATTCGCGGATTTCTTTCTCATCTTTACGACCAGGGCTTAGGCAAGAATTCGGTGGCGCGTGCGCTCGCGGCGTTGCGATCGCTCTATCGGTGGCTGGCGCAGGAAGGAGTGGTGGAGCAGAATCCTGCGAAGCTGGTCTCCACGCCTCGGCTGTCGAAGAAGCTGCCGCGTGTCCCCACCATCGAAGAAATGAATTTTGTGCTGGACGGAAAGATGCCGGAGCAGGCGTCATTCCCGGAGCGGGATCGATTGATGCTCGAACTGCTCTACGGCTGCGGCATCCGAAATTCTGAATTGGTGGGCATCGATGTCGACGACATCCGCCTGAGCGCCGAAGCGATTCTGATCCGTGGAAAAGGAAAGAAGGAACGTTACGTTCCCTTCGGTGGATCGGCGCGCGCGGCTCTGGTTACTTACCTGCCGTGGCGTCAGCAATTGCTGATCACTCTGAAGAAGGCAAACTCAGCGTTGCTCGTCAACCAGCGCGGCGGACGGCTCACCACCCGCAGCGTCGGACGGATCGTCAAACGCATCGCCGTCGCCAGAGGTTTGTCGCCCGACGTTCATCCGCACACTCTGCGTCACGCCTTCGGCACTCACATGCTGGAGGAAGGAGCCGACCTGCGCGCCATTCAGGAGTTGCTCGGCCACGAACGTCTGGCGACGACCCAGCGCTATACGCAACTTTCGGTCAAACATGTGATGAATGTGTATGATCAAACCCACCCGCGCGCCAAGTGAATGTGGTAGATTGCATACCTAACAAGGATCGTTCCTCGTCGCTTGCATCGCGATGCTTCCACGTGAGATAGTTTTGCGTTTTCCAATACTTAACGCTGCCAAGGGGCCATGTTCCGTCTAATCCCACGCGAGACCAAGTTTTTTGAACTATTTGCCGAACTGTCTGCCAGTCTGAGTGCCGGCGCAAAACTGCTGCGCGCCATCCTGGAGGACCCGCACGACCTGGAAAAGCGAGTCGAGCAGATGCAGGCGATCGAGCATGAGGGAGACCGCGCGACCCATGCCATTATCGCCAAGCTGAATACTTCGTTCATTACTCCTTTTGACCGGGAGGACATTCACCGGCTGGCCTCGTCGCTCGATGATGTTCTGGATTTCATGAATGCCGCGGCGGTGCGGCTGGTGATGTACAAGATCGCGGATCCTCCGGTGGCCTCGGCCGAACTGGCGGGCATTATCGTGTTGCAGGCAGAGGAACTGGCCCGCGGAGTTTCTCTGCTGGAAAAAAACAATGGGGTTCTGAAGCACTGCGACGAGGTCAACCGGCTCGAAGACGAAGCGGACAATATCAGCCGCAAAGCGATTGCAGCCCTTTTTGAGCACGAGAAAGATCCGATCCAGCTGATCAAGATCAAGGAACTTTACGAAGTGCTCGAGACCGCGACCGACAAGGCGGAAGACGCTGCCAATGTACTGGAAGCCATCGTGCTGAAGAGCGCCTAACGTTCCCGAATCCATGCCAACCAGGAGCACGTCCCGGTGAATGTTGATTTAGTGCTGGTGGTCATCACGGTCGTGGTGGCCCTGATCTTCGACTTCTTGAACGGCTTTCACGATGCCGCCAACAGCATCGCGACCGTGGTTTCCACACGCGTGCTTTCTCCCAGGCTGGCGGTGCTCTGGGCCGCGGTATTCAATTTTCTGGCGGCGTTTTTCCTCGGTACCGCGGTGGCCAAGACGATTGGGCGCGGCATGATCCGCCTGGATGACGTGAACCAGTACGTCGTGCTGGGCGGTCTATTTGGCGCGATCGTCTGGGATGTGCTGACCTGGTGGTGGGCGCTGCCGACTTCTTCGTCGCACGCTCTGATCGGCGGTTATGCGGGCGCGGCTATGGCGCACGCGGCGGTGCATACCGGATGGCGAACCTCGTTCTCCGTCATTATTGCTGCCGGCTGGTATAAGACTCTCATCTTCATCGTGGTGGCGCCCGTGCTGGGAATGACTCTGGGCCTTGTGTTCATGACCAGCGCGTATTGGATACTTCGCCACAAAGCGCCGCAGCAGGTGGACACGTGGTTTCGCAAACTGCAATTGTTTTCTGCCGCTTGCTACAGCCTGGGCCATGGCGGCAACGACGCCCAGAAAACCATGGGCATTATCGCGGGCGCGATGTACACCGGCGGCATCATGAGCAAGCAGGACATGCTCGCCAACTGGGGACGGTTCCACTGGCCCATCATTCTTGCGGCCCACGCAGCCATCGCGGCGGGCACTTACTTCGGCGGTTGGCGCATTGTCCGCACCATGGGCCAGAGGATTACCAAACTGAAGCCGCTGGGCGGCTTTTGCGCGGAGAGCGCCGGCGCCATTACGCTCTTCGGGACGGCTTTGGCCGGGATCCCGGTCTCGACCACGCACACCATCACCGGAGCGATTGTCGGAGTAGGAGCGGTCCACCGCTTTTCAGCCGTGCGCTGGGGAGTGGCGCGACAAATTGTGTGGGCCTGGATCGTGACCATTCCAGCCTCCGCGCTCATGGCCGCCGGAACCTATTGGGTCATCCATTTCTTCCAGTCGCAAGCCTAGAGTCCCGGCGGAGTCGGTGCCGTTCCTTACGGGACTCATACTCTTCCACTTGCCTTTCCCGGCACTGCCGTGCCGGGCTTCCTATTCCGCCGCTTCGCGGCTAGCGCCTTAGTGCTTCCACTCTCTCGCGTTACCGGAAGCGATTACGCGGACTTCCACAGCGCAATGCTTGCGATCCCGCGTCCGGCTTGCGGTTGCTGCCGATTTCTCCCGGAGTCGGAGCCGGCTCATTACCTCGGTAATTTTGTCTCTACAGCAACGTGCCTCACCATTCCAATGGGGGAGGCGTGTCGCCCTTTCCAAGTAGTTCGGGGCCGAGCTGTCTTTGTGATGGGCCGCCGACTTGAGGCTGAATCGATGAGCAAAACCACTAAAGAACTCTTACTCCTGTTGTCTTTGTTTCTGATTGCGGCGACGCTCCAGTATTTTGCGGAGTCGCTGCCCATGGTGTTGTGTTTCTACTTTGTGCCTACGCTGTACTCCGCGTATCACTTTGGACGACGCCACGCCACGCTGACCGCCTTTGCCTGCGTTTTTGTGGTGATGCTGCTTAACTTCGCAAATAACCTGAGGCCTGCCCACGCGACCCTGGCGTTGCCGGGAGAGCAGTTGTTCAACTTCGCGATCTGGGCGGGAATGCTGGCGGTTACCAGCTACGTGATGGGCACCTTGTACGAGCGCAAGCAGGCGATGACCAATGATATCCGCGATAGTTTCAGCGGTTTGCTGATGGTCTTGCAGCACTTCCTGGAAAACGAACGCTTTACGCAAGGCGAAAACCAGCGGTTAATGGATATGGTAACCCGCATTGCCAGTGTCATGGGGATGGGCGCCGACCGTATTGAACTACTGCGGTCGGCGGTCCTGTTGCGCGACTTGAGCGGGCTCGGGATCAGCAATGACATGCTCTACAAGGCAGCCGATGTTACACGGAAGGAAATCGTCGCCGGCTTCCGCAAGAACCGCAAGGCAGATCCTCGCGCCCAGGCCATGGGTGGATCCTTGCGCCGCGTGATTCCGGTTATTGTCGCGCAGCAGATCCTTGAGGAGCAGGGTGCGCGCGCGGTCAATGTGCCGATGGAGGCTCATGTTCTCGCTGTCGCCGATTTGTATGTGCGATTGACCTCTCCCAAGGCCGGTAATGCGATGACGCCGAGCGAGGCCGAAGGCATGATCGAGGCAGCTTCGGGTGAAAAGTTTCAAAGCGGCGTGGTCGAAGCCTTCCTCAAAGTGCGGGGCGAAAATGCGTACGCGATGGGCGCTGGGGCTGGGGCTTAATTGGTTCCTAAGTACCGCGACCGCGAGATGATTCCGCGGTTCGATGAAGTGTAGCGCCGGCATCTTGCCGTCGCATGTGGGGGCGAGGACGCCCCCACGACAGCCGGCGGGACGCCGGCGCTACAAAATCAACGAGCCGGTCCTGAATCAGGACCGGCTCGAATTGTTTGACGATCGGATCGGCCGTTAGTTCACGGCGAAGATCAGGTCGTCATGGTCGTTGAATGATCCCGACGTGCACGAAGACGCGCTTCCCTGATAGCGGAATTGCGCCCGCACTGCCTGCAACGTGCTGCCGGTGGGGAGTGTGAACGTGCGGGAAATGGTCTGAGCGCCGGCGGCCGTGGGAGTGATGGTCCCGATCAGAGTCCATGTCGGACTATTCGCATTAGGGGCGAAATAGAGGTCGAGATGGTCTGACGTGAAACCGCTCCAGGCCCAAACCGTTGCACTGACCGTTGCGGTCGCACCCTGCGTCAAGTTGCCGCTGGTGGCGGAGATGAGCAGGCGGTCGTTCGACTCGTCGGAATGGAATGTTCCCGAGTTGCCGTCCGCGCAGGAACTGTTGATCGTGTTCGGACGGTTGACTTCGTTTCCGCCGCTCTCTGTGCCGCGCCCCAAAAGCAGAGTTGAACCCGAATCGCACGATGTTCCGACCGTCGCGCATTTCGGCGCCTTGAGGGTCGAATCAAAGACCGCGGTTTGCGCACCTCCGCCGCCCGACCCAGTGACCGTCAATGCAATCGTCGCATTGTGGCTGAGTGTGCCCGACGTTCCGTTGATGGTCACATTGGTTGTGCCCGTCGTCGCCGTGCCGGAAGCCGTCAGCGTGAGCGTTGATGTCGCGCTGCTGTTCGCCGGAGGAGTGACAGGATTGGTTGAGAAAGCCGCCGTCACGCCCGCCGGCAAGCCGGAAGCGCTCAGCGTGGTCGCACCGCTGAAGCCGGCGAGACTGCTGATGGTGATTGTGCTGTTGCCGTTTCCACCTTGCGCGATGCTCAGCGAAGACGGTGCCGCGCCAATCGAGAAGTCCGGGGTCTGCACGCCACCGCAAGTCGGGAACTTGAAGTTGGCAATACGAGTGGCCCAGTTAAAGCTACCGGTAGTCTTCATGTATTCGGTCGTAAACCAGAAGGTGCAGTCGTCGACCGGATCCACTGTCATGGCGCTGTAATCGCCCCAGCGACTCAAGCTGCCGGTTTGGGAGCCGCCGCCGGTGACCACGTTGACTTCCGCCTCCATCGTTCCCGAAGGATCGGTTGGAACGCGACCGGTATAGCGAACCGAAGGACGAATGGAACTGCTTGACACGCTGTAGCCGACCGCCATGTCGCCCGACTGATCCATCGCGATGCTACCCATCCAGCGGTAGCTCGAGTCCGGAGCAAACGTGCCCTGCTGTGCCAGAACCGGCGTCCCACTTGGGTTTTGAATCTCGTACCAGCGCACGCCGCCGCCGCCGGTTACCGCGACCGAATGGTTGGTGACCAGCGACTCATGCGATCCTAGGTTGCGGTAAGCGAGTCGATACATTAGTCGGTCGGCGAGTGAATCCAGCCGCTGCGATGTGCTGGGCTGCACCACACACGTGCCTCCGTTGCACAGCGCAGTAAACGCGGCCACGTTGATCACGGATGGACCTGTGAATGTGGAGTTTGATGGTGTACCGAAGTCCGCGTGGAATTTGAAGAGGTTCAGGTTGTTCGTCCCGAAGTACACCATGTAATTCGGCGAACCTGCCGGCGGAGCGGTCGTGCCGTCGAGGTCGGAGGGCAACAAGCCGCCGATGGACGAGTTTTGCTGGAAGCAAATCTGCGTGGCAGACTGCCCGGCCAGCATGGCAGTGCGATTGTAGGCGCAGGCATCCGAGCCCACAAACGTGTTGCCGTTAAACATGTTGAAAGTTTCGTAGTAGCCGTCTGGCCAAACGCCCATCTTCGGGTAGTCGTCGAAATTGTTGTACTGGAAACTGTAGCGATTGTAGGAGCCGGTTGCGTCGGAAGTGGTCGATACGGCGACGCATTGCAGGAACGGCGTCGTCGAAACCGAGAACTGACTGAAAACCCAGCGCTGCGCCAACTTGTCATAGAGAACGACTGGATCGCCGTCGTTGTTGGTCTGACAGCCGCCGCCAAATCCCGACCACAGAGCATTGCCCGCGGTGGGTCCAGCAACGAGTGCACCGGACGTCTTGTTAAAAATCGCGAACGACGAGTTGACCCACTGCACATATTGCGTGGAGCCGACTGCGCCGTTGGTATCCGGAGGCGCGCTGTTCACCGTGAACCCGTATTGACCTTGACCCAGGCCTTCAAAGCTGGTGCCCACGGCAGGCGTGAACGGAACCATCGTCTGCTGACGAACGGAATCTTCTTGTCCTGGTGTGCCCAAGCCAGGCGGGAGGGGAATGCGCCGGGCGGGCTCGGCTTCATGCCTGGCGAGCGACGGTGGCGGCATCAATTTGATCATTTCGCGCAAAGGCGGAGACACGTCGCGTTGTACTTCGCGGCGCACCGTCATGCGCGATTGTGCGAATCCGGATACACAGCAAATGAGTAGTAGACTCGCCAATACCAGCGCGTGTCTGAGGGAGGGTGAGCTCTTTCCATTCATTGCGATCTCCTTACGTGATTTTTAAATTCACTCCGGGCCCGTACTACAGGGGAAGCATAGAAAAGCAGTTGCAGACGTGCGGCACTAAGTTATGACTACTAGGCACAATAGTAGAAAACTCAATCAATTGTCGAGTGTCTAGTTGAGAATTTTCAGTAGGAAGTGCGGAAAAATCCCCACCGAACGGTCGGTGGGGGGATATCGAAGAAGGCCGTAAGTTCTACTCTGCGGGAAGACATTGGCCTGGTTGATGAAACGGGAAGGGCACGAGTTTACTCGTGCCACTAAGTCGCTTCAATGATCTGCGCTTTGGCGCCCGAGGTGAGATTCGTTCTCCCCGAATTTTTTCGGGAGCCACTTGTATCGCACGCGATCATTCCTTGTTCAGTCGAAGAGAAGCAAACCTCAGGCGCTAAAGCGCAAAGCTGCTATGAATCTGATGGCACGAATAAATTCGTGCCCTTCCCAAGAGCCGCGCCTCCTCTTGAGCATTGCGCTCGCCGCAGTCTTACATCGTCAGCACAACCCAGAAGCGCGCCCGCTCATCATCTGGTTATAAGCTTCCGCCGCTTTTTCCAGGGGATAGCGTTCGATCATGGGACGCACGCCGGTGAGGGCTCAGGAAGACGCAGGGTATGAAGCTATTTCAATTTTGTAAACAAATAGTCGTGGAGAGGCGGCTTGCCGCGTCTCTACGCAACTTCTTTCTCGAACTCTCCCTGGAACGAATGTTCCGGACTCGATCCCGGTTCCGGAAAATCGGAGTCGGCGCCATCGATCATGGGATGCGGATTGCGATGCCCGAGCTGGCCTTGCATGGAATTGTTGCCGGCTTGGAAGCGCTCGTCGGGTTCGAGCGAACCCTTACCACGATCCGAATCGTTCTTCAGATGATCGGCTGCATGTTTCGACATGGATGCGCTCCCCCACGAACGCGGACTTAGAAGCCAAGCCCCAATGAAAGTCAGCCTACGCCTTCGCGCATTTTCGGACAACCCTAAAGTCCATGATCTTCCGCGGCAGGTTCCACCAATCGTTTCGATTCGAAATTTAACGACCGATTCATGTACTGCGGAATCTAAAATAGATCATGCAAAAGAAACATGTGAAGCAGTTCCTGTTTGCCAGCGATTTCGACCAGACGTTGACTTTCAACGATACCGGTTACGTGCTGAGCGAACTGGTTGGCATTTCGCTGGATGAATTTGAACGCAAGATCAAGGGGATGGCCACGCTCAACCTGGTCCAGCAGGGGGCGGAGCTGGCATACCTGCTCCTGCACGATCCGGAGTTCCGGGCGCGCGTGCGCAAGGATCATCTGTATGAAGCCGGCAAACGGATTCGCCTGAAAGAAAATATCAAGCAGGTGTACGAAATCCTGGACCGGCGGATTGACGGTTTCCACTTTGATTTCTATGTACTGTCGGCGGCGCCCGTGGAAGTAATCAAGTCGGCGCTGGAAGGTCTTGTTCCGGAGGACCACATTTTCGGCACGGAGTTCAAGTACAGTGCAAAAGGCGAGATCGAGAGCCTGGTGCGCGCCACAGCCGGTTATGGCAAAGTCGCGCGGCTGGACCAATTACAGGAACAGCTGGGGATTCCGGCGGCCCACGTCGTGTACGTCGGCGACGGCAGTTCCGACATTCACGTGATGTTGCATGTCAACCGTCGCGACGGATTCACTATCGCCGTGTCGGAGTCGAAGCACGTCGCCCAAATTGCCAAGCGGACCGTACTCGGCGATAACGCGCTGGCTGCACTGGTGCCAATCCTCGAGCAGATTGCGGGATGGCAGCGTCCGCGCATTCGGCAGTTGTTCGAGTCCTACGGCTTCCTGATTCAGGACTGGGATCGCGTGCAGACCGACTGGATCACGCTGCGTCCGACGGGCGCAGCCGTGGGGCAGGTCGCCGCGGCGGACGCGAACTGAAGTCTCGCTGCGGCTGGTGGCGCGATGTTGTAGCGAGGACGCCAGTCCTCTTGCCAATCGGCAGCGTCGAAGTATTCATCGACAATCTGTTTCCGTCGCGAAAGTCGGTAGCGTCCA
>JAYTFO010000314.1:0-3898 GCA_043734305.1 Acidobacteriota bacterium
GGCATGGGCGTGGAACTCGTTTCCACCGGCGGCACCGCGAAGCTGCTTCGCGATTCCGGCATTGCGGTGAAAGATATTTCCGAACTCACCGGCTTTCCCGAAATGCTCGACGGACGCGTGAAGACGCTGCATCCGAAAGTGCACGGCGGCATCTTGCATCGCCGCGCGGATTCTGCCCATCGCGCTGCTGTGGCCGAGCACGGCATTCCCGCCATCGATATGGTGGTGGTGAATCTTTATGCTTTCGAAAAGACCGCTGCCAAGCCCGGCGTCCATTTCGAGGAACTGATCGAGAACATCGACATCGGCGGCCCTTCGATGATTCGTTCCGCCGCCAAGAATTTTCAGGACGTAACCGTCGTCACCTCGCCAACCGACTACAACGCAATTGCCGACGAAATGGCCCGTTCCGAGGGCGCTTTGTCATCGGAAACCAAATGGCGTCTTGCGCAGAAAGCTTTTTCCACCACGGCCGCCTACGATTCCGCCATCGCTTCCACGCTGGAGCGAGTCGGCGTGAACGGCCACTTCGAATTGAATGCTGCGGCGGGCTTTCCGCAAACGCTGCGTCTGTCGTTTCAAAAAACAATCGATCTTCGCTACGGCGAGAATCCTCACCAAAAAGCCGCCATGTATTCGGACGGCTCCGGCCAGGGCGTTGCCAACGCGCGCCAACTGCAGGGCAAGGAGCTTTCCTACAACAACATCGTGGACCTGCAAGCCGCGTGGGATCTCGCGCAGGATTTCGACGGGACAGTTTGCGCCATCATCAAACACACCAACCCATGCGGCGTTGCCACCGGTCAAACGTTGGCCGAGGCCTATGTGCGCGCCCTGGAATGTGATCCTGTCTCCGCCTTTGGGGGCGTGATCGGCGTGAACCGCCCGGTGGACGCCGCCGCTGCCGCGGAAATGTCGAAGCTTTTTCTGGAAGTAATCGCCGCACCGTCATTCGACACCGCCGCGCAGGGAATCTTCGCGTCCAAGAAAAATCTTCGCCTGGTGGAAGTCCCGTCCAGCGAACAACGCTGGGTGATGAAAAATATTTCCGGAGGCATGCTCATCCAGGACACCGACCTCCGCCAACTCGCCGACTCCGACGTGAAAATCGTCACCAAACGTCAGCCCACGCCCGAAGAAAAACGCGCGCTGCTGTTCGCATGGAAAGTCTGTAAGCACGTGAAGTCGAATGCGATTCTCTACGCCCGCGACGGTCAAACCGTCGGGGTCGGCGCCGGACAAATGAGCCGCGTGGACGCCTGCAGAGTCGGCGCCATGAAAGCGCAGCTGCCGCTGAAAGGAACCGTCGCCGCCTCCGACGCCTTCTTTCCCTTCCCGGACGGCGTGGAAGAAATCGCCAAAGCCGGCGCTACGGCGATCATTCAGCCCGGCGGCTCAGTCCGCGACCAGGAAGTAATCGAAGCTGCCGACCGGCTGGGCGTGGCCATGATCTTCACCGGCGTGCGGCATTTCCGCCACTAAGCGCGGATCGCGGTTCGTCGTTCGTCGTTCGTCCTTACGCTTTTCGACTATTGGCGGTGATTTCTCGGCTCTAAGTGCTTGGCGACGAACGACGAAGGACGAACAGCGAAAAGCGGGCGGCGACTCCCCCAAAGCCCCTGTACTTCCGGCTTTGCGGCGCCACTGCGCTTCTCACCCTCCAGAACGCCCGCCAAGGTTAGAATAGTAAAGACCAAACGCCGCGGGTCGGCATCCAATGTGGTGTAAGGCTGCAATCTTAGGATTCCTGATGAAAAAACTGCTTTGGCTGTGTACTCTGCTGGCCCTCGGTGGCTCGCTGCTTTTCGCGCAGGACAAACCGGTTAAAACCGCGGACCCCGCGCCTGCTGCCGCCACGCGCAAGGCTCCCGACCGCGCCGCTGCCTACTATCATTTCGCCCTTGCTCACATGTACGAGGAGCAGGTGGCGTCCTATGGACGCAGCGAACTGGCCAACAAGGCGATTGAGGAATACCGCCTCGCCATTGACGCCGACCCCACGTCTGAGTACTTGACCTCCGGCCTGGCCGAACTTTATGCCCGCACCGGGCGCATCCGCGACGCGGTCGTCGAGGCGCAGGACATTCTCAAACGCGATCCCAACAATCTCGAAGCCCGCCGCCTGCTCGGCCGCATCTACCTGCGCTCGCTCGGCGACATGCAGTCTGGCAACGGATCGCAGAGTGTCCTGAAACTGGCCATCGAACAATACGAGCAGATCATCAAGATGCAGCCCGACAGCGTGGACGATCACCTGCTTCTCGGTCGCCTGTATCGTCTGAACAACGACCTCCAAAAAGCGGAAAACGAATTCAAGACCTCGATTCGCCTTCAGCCCGGCTCCGAAGAAGCAGTCACCACGCTGGCCTATCTGTACAACGAACTGGGAGACACGACTCGCGCCACCCAAGTGCTGGCTGCCGTGCCCGATGCTGCCCGCTCGGCCAAGCTCTACTCCGCGCTGGGATTTACCTACGAACAACAAAAGCAATATAAGAACGCAATCGAATCCTATCGGCACGCGATCGTACTGGACCGCGACAATCTCGACGCCATCCGCGGCCTCGCGCAAAACCTGCTCAATGACGGACAAACCGACGCGGCCCTCGAACAATACAAAGTTATTGCCGACGCCAATCCCGAAGATGCGCAGACCTACGTCCGCATCGCCGAGATTTATCGCAAGCAGGGCAAGTACGATACCGCTCTCGAAAATCTGAAGAAGGCCGAGACGATGGTGCAGGATTCCATCGAGGTTCCCTACAACATCTCCGCCATCTACCAGGCTCAGGGACGGTTCGACGAAGCGGCGCAGGTCATGAAAGACCTGCTGAAGAAATCCGAGAAGTCCGACGCGGGAACCTATTCGCAGAGTGAGAAGACCAACCGCATTGTTTTTCTGGAACGGCTGGGAACAATCTACCGCGATCAGGGCAACAATCAGGCCGCCCTCGAGATCTTCCGCCAAATGATCGCCCTCGGCGGCGATGACAACGTGGAACGCGGCTACCAGCAGATCATCGACACGTGGCGCGAAGCCAAGGATTGGCAGAAAGCGACCGACGCCGCCAAGGAAGCCACGCAGAAGTTGCCCTACAGCCGCGATCTGAAGATGGTGCTGGCCGCCCAGCAAGCCGACATGGGCAATCCTGACCTGGGGCTCAAGAGCGTGCAGGCGCTGCTGAAGGGCGGCCCGGAGGATCGCGCCGTCTACATCACGCTGGCGCAAATGAACACGCGTCTCAAGCGCTATTCGGATGCCGAGCAGGCGCTCGACAAAGCCGACCAACTCTCCACCAAGCAGGATGACAAAGAGTACATCTGGTTTCTGCGCGGCTCGACTTTCGAACGGCAGAAGCGTTACGCCGATGCGGAAGTGCAATTCAAGAAAGTAATCGCCAGCGATCCGCAGCACGCCATGGCATTGAACTATCTCGGCTACATGCTGGCCGATCAGAACACCCGACTCGACGAAGCGTTCGGATACATCAAGCACGCCCTGGATATCGACCCCACCAACGGCGCCTACCTCGACTCCATCGGCTGGGCCTATTTCCGTCTGGGAAAATTTGAGATGGCGGAAGAGAGCCTGGTCAAAGCTTCGCAGAAAATAAATACCGATCCCACCGTGCACGACCATCTCGGCGATCTCTACCAGAAGACTGGCCGCCTGAAACTCGCCGCCACGCATTGGGAGCGCGCGTTAGTGGAATGGAATCGCACCATTGCCGCCGAAGTCGATCCGGCCGACATTGCGCGGGTCCAGAAGAAATTGGACTCTGCGAAGGTCAAGCTGGCCAAAGAAGAAAAGCAGTAGGCCTTTGGTCGGGGGCTTGTTGCAACTTGGGAAGAGTCCGGCGCGCAGGTTTTCGGGAAGGGCACGACGTTCAGTCGTGCC
>JAYTFO010000315.1:0-4467 GCA_043734305.1 Acidobacteriota bacterium
GCCGTTCACATCGGCATGCTCGGGACCGCCGCAGTTGTTCAGACCGTCGTGGATTTCCTGAGCCGTGCAAAGCTGCCCCACGTGGTGCTGGACCCTATCCTCAAGTCCAGCTCGGGCGCCGACTTGCTGGACTTCGCCGGATCCCAGTTGCTGATGGAAAGGCTGATCCCTCTGGCCGAGATGATTACGCCCAACTTGGCTGAGGCCAGCGTCCTGACGGGACTCCCGGTCACAAATCTCGACCAGATGAGGGCCGCCGCCGTCAAACTGCACGCGATGGGAGCGGTTAACGCCGTGATCACGGGTGGAGACCTGGAGAAGGCGACAGACTTGTTGAGTTTCACAACCAGTCGAGGAGTTGATCAGGAAGTCTTCAAATCAGAGAGGCTGCAATCCAATTCCACCCACGGGACGGGCTGTGCTTTTTCAACCTCGCTGGCGTGTCATCTGGCTCAGGGACGCGGATTGCCTGAAGCGGTACTGCTCTCTAAAGCGTATGTCGCGGCGGCCATCGGGCAAGCATACCCGCTGGGGAAGGGGGTAGGGCCCCTCAATCATCTCTACCGGATGAATCGCGAGCGCCGAGTCAGTGCGGCCGTTCCCGAGGTCGAAGCCGCCCATTCGAGAAACTGAGGAGTTGTTGGAAGAGCCATGGGTGGGGAGGGTCTACTACTTAGACGTCTTCTTGAGCAGACATCCGGCCACGAACGCCGCCACCGCACCCAATAGCCACTCGATCCGCCACAGTTGGACAGCCTGCCAATCCAACATGGTCCGGGCACTGAAGATCACGCCCACGCCGATCGCACCCAGTAGACATAACACTCCAACCACAAACGCCCCGAATGAAGCGGTTGAGAGTCCGAGGCTTTCGCGCAGGCCGATGAACTGCGCCAGCGTGAATTTTTCCTGTAACCGGGCGACCACGCCAGGGTTCAGGTCCGCGCGCCCAGCGCCGCAGGCATGGCAAAAACGCGAGTCCACAATGAACTCGGCTCCACAACGATCACAGGCCTCGACCAAATCCGTGTGCCCGACCGTTCCAGTCGCCGCCGGCATCGGCGGACGCCAAAACTCGTGCTGGGCTGATTGCGCTGCTTCTGCCATGGTGCCCCTCTTCCACTAGCTCACTTTCGCAAACCAATCACCAAAGGAAACCGCTGTAAACAAGCTATTTATCGGCAGATCTCCGGGAAATACACGGTCCCGCACGGCAAGAATTACGCGATCCACCGCGAATTTCCCATTGTGGCGTATACAAGACACTTTCCCAGTACCCGGATTGGTTCGATACCCAGTAACCAGTACCCAGTACCAAGTAGCCGGTAAACCCGATTCAACTCTGACGACTGCCTACTGACAACTAGCTACTGGATACTGACTTTCTCGGGTAGACTTAGCCGTTGTGGATCGATTTCGCCCTCCGGTTCGTCCGTCCCTTCTGGCAGTCGCGCTGCTGAGTCTGGCTGGACTTTGCCACGCCGCCGACCCTGCTCCAACAACGATCTTCCGTCCGACTGACCCGCAGAATCAGATTGCGTTCGATCGCCTCTATAACCTTGACTACGACGTGGCCGTCCAGGGTTTTGAGAAAGTACTGGCAAGGCACCCGAACGATCCTTACGCGGTGAATCATCTGCTGTCAGCCGTGCTGGTGCGCGAGCTGTATCGCATGGGCGCTATGAATACCGGGGAATATTCCAACGACAGTTTTATCGGACAAGTACACCGTCCGCCCGAAACGGCGCAGAAAGAACGCATCAAGCAACTGGTGGAACAAGCCCAGAAGCTCGAAGACGCGGAACTCGCCCGCAATCCGGACAACGTGGACATGCTCTACGCTCGCGGCGCAACCCGCGCGCAGTTCGCCGCGTACACGGGATTGATCGAGCGGGCCTGGTTTTCTTCGTTGCGCAACGCCGTCGGAGCGCGGCACGACCATGAGCGGGTGCTCGAGCTGTCTCCCCAGAATCAGGACGCCAAGCTGGTGGTGGGAACGCATAATTACATCATGGGCAGTCTGCCGCTAGGCGTGAAAATTGCGGTCGCGCTGGTTGGACTGAGTGGAGACAAAGAGAAGGGAATCAAGCAGCTCTCCGAAGCCGCGCACGCGGGCGGGGAGACCAGCGTGGACGCCGGCGTTCTCTTGATGCTTTTCCTGCGCCGCGAACATCGCTATGCCGAAGCGCTCGAAATCGCGCGTCCGCTCACTCCCCGATTTCCGCGGAACTTTTTACTGTCGCTGGAAGAAGGCAACCTGCTGCGAGCGTTAGGCAGGAACCGCGAGGCCGAAGACCAGTATCGCCGCGTCTGGCAGAACGGACGCGAAGGTAAGTACGGCAACCTGCACTACGAAATGGCAGCGCTCGGCCTGGGCGACTTGCTGCGCAGCGAAAGAAACTATCTTGCCGCGGCCACTGCGTATGAACTGGTGACGGACATTCAATCGCCTGATCCGGAATTGCTGCAAAAAGCCAATTTGAACGCAGGGGAAATGTACGACCAGCTCCAGAAGCGCGACCTGGCGATGAAGAAGTACGAGGCGGTAGTAGCGACCAATTCCGGCACCGGCGAAGCCGAAAAAGCCCGCCGCCGCATGAAAGACGCGTACCGGGAGTAGGTTTGCGTAGCGCCGGCATGATGCTGGCGCTACGAAACATTTCCCCCTCGATCTTCGTATAGTTCAGCAGGGAGGTGTCTATGTACTGCAACGCTTGTGGCAAGGCCATCGCCGAGGACGCCCGCTTTTGCGCCTACTGCGGCACCGTGCTGGGTTATTCCCCTGCACCGAAGAAGTTGATCCGGCCGCGCGCCAACCGCACGATTGCCGGTGTCTGCGCGGGTATGGCCCACTACCTCGATCTCGACGTCACGCTGGTTCGCCTGGTGTGGGCGCTGATTACGCTCTTGTCGGGTATTTTCCCGGGCGTCGTAGTTTACGCCGTAGCGTGGGTTGTGATTCCCGAAGAGCCCCTGATGCTGCCCGCCGCCGAAATCGCACAGCCGGTGACAAGGTAGTCCGATAAAACAGAGACGTGTATCGCTGCGGACCAGAACGCAAGCACTGAGCACTGAGCACCGAAAACTGAGAACTGGGAACCGAGAACTGACGCTTGGTCCCTGTACCCGTCCTCTCGTGCCTGACCCGTCTCTTTTTCCCCTGCTAAAATCTAGCCACCATGCTGGACGCTTTCCTGGTCCCGGAGAAGACAACCGTCACCTCCAAGGGAGACGGCCCAGTCGTCGCGCTGAGAGACTCGGCTGGCAGCGTTTTTCTTCTGACCCTGGTGATTGTCAATGTCATCGCGCAGGAGTCGCTCAACGTCTGGGTTCACGGATCGTCGGACGGCGCGACCTGGGATCCCCAACCGCTGGTTGGTTTTCCGCAGAAGGGCGACCGCACAGAGGTGCCCATGCTGCTGCTTCTGTCTGCCAAACCCGACGTGAAGTTCATCCGCGCGCGTTGGGAAGTGGCTCGCTGGAAAGGCATCTCGGAACCTCCCATGTTCGAGTTTTATATAACGCTGCGGGAGGCTCCGATGGAAATCTCCGCGGACGCCGCTCGGAGTGCATCCGCGCAGTAGGTCCCACTCCGGATTAAATTTCTCCGTTATATTTAAAGGTCATGGCAGATCGCTCCTCCGTCACAGTTCGTCCGGCGCGCGGTGTGCGCGGCGTGGTCCGCATCCCCGGCGACAAATCCATTTCCCACCGTTATGCGATGCTGTCCGCGATCGCGGAGGGTACCAGCCGTTTCCATAATTTTGCTGCTGCGCAGGATTGCTTCAGCACGCTCGGCTGCTTGCGCGTCCTGGGATGCGAATGGAAACGCGCCGACGACGGAGCGATTGAAGTCCTGGGCCGTGGGACGCGTCTTTCGGCGCCTACCGAGAAATTGGACTGTGGAAACTCCGGTTCGACCATGCGCATGCTCAGCGGCATTCTTGCCGGCCAGCCATTTTCGAGCGAGATGTTCGGCGACGAATCGCTGTCGCGGCGTCCGATGGCGCGCATCATGACGCCGCTGGCGCAGATGGGCGCTCACATCGAAGCCCGTGACGGCGGTCGGCCTCCGCTGAAAATTCACGGAGGGTCGCTGAAGGCCGTCCACTACAAGCCCGAAGTGGCCAGCGCGCAGGTGAAGTCGTGCGTCTTGTTTGCCGGACTGTTTGCCGACGGCGAGACGACTGTCGAGGAACCCATCCGCACGCGCGATCACGGAGAGCTTGCGTTGCGCGCCTTCGGCGTTGAAGTAGCGAGCAGCGGAAACGTGTCGCGTATTCGGGGTGGACAGAAACTCAGCGCCATCGAAGCGCACGTCCCCGGAGATCTTTCGAGCGCGGCGTTCTTTCTTTGCGCGGCTGCGCTCTTTCCCGATTCGCACGTCACCCTCCCGGGAATCCTGATGAATCCCACCCGCGCTCGCTTGCTCGATATTCTGGTCATCATGGGATTGAAGATTTCCGT
>JAYTFO010000316.1:0-6025 GCA_043734305.1 Acidobacteriota bacterium
CGGACCTCAAGGCGAGCGCCGCCCAGAATTTCGTCGGCGCCACCGTCAGCTATCTCGACGGAACCGTGACCAATACCGGAGACCAGACCGTGATCCATGCCGTCGTGCAGATCACCTTCAAAGACGACATGGGACAAACCGCGCAACGCGAAGAAACGCCTTTGCGCGTCCTGCGCACCGCCGGCCCCTACGACGAAGCCGTCGACCTGAATCTTTCGTCGCTAGCCCCCGGCCAAAGCAAACCGTTCCGCCTCACCTTCGAAAGCATCTCCGCCCAGTGGAACCACGCCTATCCTGACATGCAGATCACGGATGTCCGGACGAGATAAGGTCAGACGTGACAGGTCAGATTGCAGAGGTAAGTAAGGGTAGAGGTCAAAGGTGAGATTGCAGAGGTAAAGGACGACGGATCATGAGCTTCTCACCTCTGCCATCTGACCTCTAACCTCTGACCTGGGTTACCCTCGTCAGCTTTCTGCAATCCGAGAGAGCATCTACACTGAAACCGTGCGTATTCTGATCGCGTTCTTTTTGGTTGGCGCACTAGCCGTAGCGGGCTGGGCAGCCTGGGCTTTCTACACGCCCGTGACGCCTCCGGGCAACCAGTTCGTCCTGCTGCATAGCGGATACTCCACGCGCCGCATCGGGATTGAACTCAAGAAGGCGGGTGTCATTCAGAGCGTTCTTGCCTTCCGATTGTGGCGCAGACTGCATCCCGCGCTTTCTCTGAAGGCGGGTGAATATCTTTTTGAACGGACGGCGAGCGTTCCGGAGATCTACGCCCGCATCGCACGCGGCGACGTCTACTTCCACGAGGTCACAATCCCGGAAGGCTACACCATGTTCGACATTGCCAAGGCAATGGAGGACGCCGGACTTGGTCCTGCCGAGGAATTTCTTAAGATCGCCCAGACACGTACAGACTTGATCGCCGACCTGGCTCCGGAAGCGAAATCGCTGGAAGGCTATCTCTTTCCCAATACCTATCAGTTCACGCGCGCACAGAGCCCGGAAGAGATGATGGGCGCAATGATCCATCAATTTCGGCAAGTGGCGCAGCAGATCGGGCTCAACTCCGATGTGCATCGGGTCGTGACCATGGCGGCCATTGTGGAAAAAGAAACGGCTGCCGCCGACGAGCGGCCGATCGTGGCCAGCGTCTACTACAACCGGCTCGCGCATCGCATGGCGCTCGATGCCGATCCCAGCGTGATTTATGCGCACCTGCTGGCCGGGAATTATTCCGGCAGCCTGCATCACGCCGACCTCGCCGTCGATTCGCCCTACAACACCTATCGCTTTGCGGGACTACCGCCTGGGCCGATTGCGAATCCCGGACAGGGAGCGCTGGCAGCTGCCATGCATCCGGCGGAGACACAGTTTTTCTACTTCGTCAGCGACGGAAACGGCCATCACCGTTTCGCCCACGACCTCACTGAACACAACCTCAATGTTGCCGCTTATCGGCACGCCCTCGGAATGCGGTAGTGGATCAATCTGCAGAACGTTCACCACCAAGGGCACAAAGGTCCACGAAGGAAGCCCGCAAACAATCGAGGCCTTCGTGATACTTCGTGCCATTCGTGGTTCAAGCTCTTTCTCGCCCATGCATGAAACGGTTCCCCACACTCGGAATGCGTTAAGCGCCGGGCCTTCCGCTGCTCTATAATTAAACACAGCCTTGAAAACACTTGGACATTGCGAGGGATTTCCCTCGTTACAGACCGCTAAAGTGTTTACGGCGGTCTGCCGGCAACGATTCTTGCATCGATTGAACGTAATCCTCATCAGACAAAGCGTGCCAGAAGTCTCTCCCAGCCTCGATCGTCAAACGCGCCGCTGGCGCTCTCGCCTGACTTCCGTTGTCCTGGTTGCGGCGATGGCATTTCCCCTGAGCGGATGCCTGTTCCGAACCCGCATCGTGGATCACCCGCTGTCCAACGCTCCGCTGAAAAGCGCGACCCAGCAGGAACTGATTGAGTACGTCAATTCGCAGGCGGCCAAGATCCAGTCCATGCAGGCGACGGTGGACATCGACCCTTCCGTCGGAGACCAGAAGAATGGACAGGTCACCGACTACAAGGAAATCCGCGGCTATGTGCTGGCACGTAAACCGGCCATGCTGCGCATGAAAGGCATGATGCCGGTGGTACGCAACACCGCGTTCGACATGGTGAGCGACGGGCAAAATTTCAAGGTGTGGATTCCTCCCAGGAATAAATTTGTGACCGGCAGCAACAGCGAGGGAGTATTTCAGCCGGAGAAGCGCCTGGAAAATCTGCGCCCGCAGGCGATCTACGATGCGCTGCTGCTGCGCGAAGTCGGACCGGATGAAATCGCGGTTCTGGAAAACGGCTACGAGACCGTTCTGGACTCCAAGAAACACCGCGTCGACCAGCCCGATTACGAACTGGCGGTCGTCCGCAAGGGGCCGAACGGGTGGTTCCTGTCGCGCAAGATTTTCTTCAGCCGGACCGACCTGCGGCCCCGCCGGCAGACGATCTATGACCAGCAGGGAAACATCGTTACCGCTGCGAAGTACGATCGGTACGCCGACTACAGCGGCATTGAATTCCCCAACGCCATTGAGATCGAAAGACCCCAGGAAAACTACAACATCGTGCTGACGATGGTGAAGCTGGAGTTGAACAAGGCGCTCAAAGACGAGCAATTCGTGCTCGAAATGCCCTCCGGCGCTGAGGTCGTACATCTCGGGCAGTCCCCTTCCGCGTCGGCGAAGAGCGTCGATGAACATAGTCAATAATTTGAAACAAAGTTCGAAAAGACGTTCGAACAAAGACTCGATCCCACACTCATGATGAATCGAATGATCGTCGGCAACCTGGTGCATAGGCCCATCCGCTCCCTCATCAGCATTGTCGCGATTGCGCTGGAAGTAACGCTGATCCTGCTCATCGTCGGGCTGTGTGTGGGCATGCTCCAGGACGGCCGTACGCGCACCGCCGGCATCGGCGCCGACGTCCTTGTACGCCCGCCCGGTTCTTCCTTCATCGGCGCATTCAGCGGAGCACCCATGCCCGTCAAGATCGGCGATGTGCTGGCCAAGCTTCCCCATGTAAAGAGCGTTGCTCCGGTCGTCACCCAGGTCGTTACCAGCGGCACGCTGGAGACGATTGCAGGGATCGACCTGCCCAGTTATGAAAGCATGTCCGGGGGGTTCCGCTATCTGCAGGGAGGACCGTTTCAGGGACCGTATGATGTCCTGGTGGACGACCTTTTTGCTAAGTCGCAGAAATCCAGAGTGGGCGACACGGTCGAGATCCTGAATAACAAGTTCAGGATTTGCGGGATCGTGGAGCGTGGAAAAGGGGGACGTAAGTTTGTTCGTCTCAGCACCTTGCAGGACCTGGTGGGCGCGAAGGACAAGGCCACGTTCTTCTATCTCAAGCTCGACGATCCCGCCAACGCCGACGCCGTCATTGGCGAGATCAAAACCGTTCCCGGTTTGGAGCGCTACGTCGCCACCTCGATGGCTGCCTACCTCGCCATGATGACCACCAGTAACTATCCCGGTCTTTCCACTTTCATCGATGTCGTGGTGGGCATCTCGGTGGTGATTGGATTCATCGTGATTTTCCAGGCGATGTACACGGCGGTAATGGAACGGACGCGGGAAATCGGGATTCTTAAGTCGATGGGGGCTTCCCGGCTTTACATCGTCAACGTGGTGTTGCGGGAAACGGTGCTGCTGGCCGTGGGCGGTATTATCCTGGGCATCGTAGTGAGCCTGGCCGCGCGGGCGGCGCTCGCGCAAAAGTACCCCTTACTGCAGGTGGTCGTGGCTGGCAGTTGGATTCTGCGGGCCTCCGGCATTGCCATCGTGGGAGCCGTCGCGGGAGCGTTGTATCCGGCGTTTAAGGCCGCGCAGAAGGACCCGATCGACGCTTTGGCGTACGAATAGCAGCGCTCGGCTGGCGCGGCTTCGCCTTAGATTCGCCTCTATTGCACCCTTCGAGCAACGGCGGCGGACGGGAGTGTCCGCCCCTCATTCACACCCAATCGTCACGCAGGCAGAATTTTCCTCGCCAAATCGTCGCGGATGCACGATACTTCCGGATGAAATTTGCCATGCTATAATCGCGCGCCGTTGCGCGATCTGGTATACATTCGCGAGAGAGTTGCCTTATTAATCTGGTCCCCCGGATCGGACAGACCGGTGGCCGCCAAAAAATCCGCAGGAGGAAATATGCGCTTCGATGATCGGACCCTCTGGGGCCGGGACGACGAAATGGATGAATACACCGACAGCGGCGCCTACGGCGAATCGCTGGAAGAGAATTTTGACGAGGAAGAAGAAGAGGAAGAAGAATCCGGCGTAATGGAGGATCGTCCAGGCGTGGGATCGGAACCCGCGATGGAACCTCCGCCTGCGCCGGCTGGTGGTGGTGGCGGCGGCAAGCCCGCTCCCCAGAAGGCCCCAGCGAAGAAAGCTCCGGCTAAGAAGGCTCCGGCCAAGAAAAAAGCTCCGGCTAAAAAGAAGGCAGCGAAGAAGCCTGCCAAGAAAGCGCCGGCTAAGAAAAAGAAAACAGTGGCGAAGAAGCCCGCCAGGAAGAAAGCCGCAAAGAAGCCTGCTCGAAAAGCTGCGAAAAAGAAATCCGGCAAGAAGGGCCGTCGGCGCTAGCAGCCGTTAGTTTGTGGCGGAGGCCGGTCCTAGTCGGCTTCCGCTCACATTTTCACACATAGACCTATGGTAGAGACGCGGCTTGCCGCCTCCGTTAGCGGAGGAGACGGGGCAAGCCCGTGTCTCTTCGCCAAGCGCGCGATTGAGCACAGAGTTGTTCGGCTCGCGGCTCGAAGCCCGCAGCGATTTTTTGTCGCCCACAGGCGCGGTTTCGCAAAGCGTATTAGCAGCCAGCACCCCCAACTGCCAACAATACTTCGGGATAACTCCTCCCTTTTCCCTAGTATCTAAGTGCATAAGTAGGTTCACTAATCGAAAGTTACTTGTGTTCGACTTTGATCTGCGATATCTAATCGGTCCAAGGGATACGTCCGATGGACGTTCCAGGTGGGGAAGCTGAAGAAGTGGGGGCCTGAGTATGGACATGACTGCCGAAGCGCATCCGTTGCAACAGTTGTTTGTGGATCTCGTCGGGCGGCACTATGCCGAGGAGATTGGAATCCGCGACCCGCAGATCATTAGCTACGTCGCGCATCTGCTCTCGGAATTCTGCGATGCCGAGCAACTGTATAAGATCCACAGCGCCGCGGGAAAGCCCTTGAACGATGTTGGCGAAATGCTGATCGAGTCCGATCCAATCTACGGCCCAGCACCGTCGTTCGACCGGGAACGTCAGGTACGCAAACACATTGGCGACTACACCTTATTTTTTGCCGGGATGTTTCCCGAGAGCATCAACCACTACCGCCTGCGCCGGCAGCGTCTGGAAAATTTTGTCGAGTGGATGAAGGCCGGCAAAGAAAGCTATTACATCGTTTCCAAATTCGAACATTTCGAGTACGCGAAAGTCGCGCCGCTGTTCGCCCAGCTTTCCAACAAATTCGAGGAGTGCGTGTTTGGATTGAATCGCGTGAAGGACGAACTTGCCGAAATGCAGCACCCGATCGTACGGAGAGCCAACGAGTTGATCATGTAGCAACTAGGAACGTTTTATCACTTCTGACTTCCCACAAGCCGGCGCCCAACGACCTTGTAGTCCCCCTCCGAAACAATCCTGATTGCTTCGCTATACGCAACATGCTCCTGTTCCAGAATACGCTCCGCAAGCGAATGCTCATCGTCTGTATCCAGCACGGGCACGGTCTTCTGCACGATGATCGCGCCGTGGTCGAGTTCTTCGTCCACAAAATGCACGGTGCATCCGGACACTTTCACGCCGTAAGCAAACGCCTGCTGCTGCGCTTCCAGGCCCGGGAACGCAGGCAGTAGTGATGGATGAATATTCAGAATTCGCTGCGGAAATTGCTGCACAAACCATGGCGAGAGTAACCGCATGTATCCGGCGAGACAGACGAGATCGACTTTGTGTTCCTGCAACGCCGC
>JAYTFO010000317.1:0-2508 GCA_043734305.1 Acidobacteriota bacterium
GCGCACCCGCCATCGGCGAAGGCGGCGCTGCAAAATGCAGGGCGACGTTTGCTGGACGTAGACCGCGACTAATACCAGTCGGTACGGATCGAGCGGAGCAACGACGGCGCGCTCGACTTGTAGAACGTGATCGATGTTGGCCGGCGCTGAGCGGACTGGCGACGGCTCGTACATCGCGGGCGCGCGGTAGAGCCCTTCGGCTGAACGGCATCGCTGCGCCTTACCGAACCTGCCGCTGCGGCACCAGCGCGCCCACTCGCAAATCCGGGTTTCCACGTCGGGATCTCGCATCCTGCAATGGTAACGCCCTGGCGTCTTGGTTTGGGCCATTTTTCGCTCTTGCTGCACCATGCGCTGGTGGCGCGATAATGCCGCATGCGCCTCGAGTTGTACGCGTTCCTCTATCGAAACCCGCTAACCGGCAAATGGGTGAAGGCACTGTCCCTCCCGAAAACCCGTCGTGCCGTTGGAATTTGACGCGCGGTTCAGTGCAACCGGTCGGCGCTACCGTGACACTGTTTAAACTTTTTGCCCGATCCGCAGGGGCAGGGTTCGTTGCGGCCGACCTTTTTCAGATTTCGGATCGGCTCGCTGCGCACGACGTCGGCCAAAGTGCCACTTGCGATTTGCTTGCGGCGTTGCTCGAGCCACAACGCATGGATCTTCTGAACCGTCTCGGCCAAGCCGGCGGCCAACGCCTTGTGCTCGTCCAGAGATAGGTTCTTCTTCTTCAGAGCCTCCCAGCCATCCTCTGTACCGTACAGCGTGATGGTCGACATCCAATCCGGCTTGCCGATGACTAGCGGGAGCCAACCGTCGGAATCAAGCTGCACACCCTTCATGAAGCCTAAACACCACTCATCGATTATCGGGATAGGATCCCCGTTGTTCGGATTTTCCATGAGCAGCGGTTGATACTCTTCTGGTGCTTGCTGTAGCGTCTGAGCAATATAGTTCATATGGCGCATCAAGAGACCGAGAACACGCTGCGCCTGGGCTTGATCCTTGAATTCCAGGGCGTCTTTGCCGCTCTGCATGTCCCACACCCAGCGCATCCATTCTCTAGGCACGATGGTCTTGGGGCCGCACACGATCGCCGTGAAAAACCCGTCCAGGGTTGAGATGTCCATTGACTCCTCAATCCCCTCTGCCTCCAGCAGGAACGCGTCAAGTTCTTTGATTTCCTCGTCGGTCAATGGGCTTGGACTGAGCATATTCATAGCCGCCGGGAACTCGCGTCGGCCTTCTCGTTCTGGGTTCCGATCCGCCGATCCTCCATACACGCACCCGCTTGAACTTGCCATCGTTCCAGCGAGAGCTTTTCCGAAAACCCGTCGCGCGGACTTGGACGAAACGGGCGCGAAATCTCGAATTACGCGGCCAAGCGTTCGTAGTGGTGATGCAGGCCGCCGAGTTCCGGAAACGCGACCACCCTACCCCGCTCTGGCGGATGCACTATCCGCGGGTTCGGTGCGTCCATCGAGAGGGAGAGGTGCGTTCGCCAGTCGTGGTAGTAGTCGAGATATCCGGCAACGACGCGCCTGAGGTGACGCGCGTTCAGTGCGATGACATGATCCAGGCAGTCGCGTCGTAACGTGCCGATAAGTCGCTCAACAAACGGATTCTGCCACGGACTTCGCGGCGCACTGAGGATTTGCTCGATGCCCATGGCATGAATCCGCTTTTGAAATGCCCCGCCATAGATCGCATCGCGATCGCGTAGGAGATACGTGAGCGCGCTGTCCCATGGAAAGGCTTCCACGATCTGCTGCGCCGTCCACAAAGCCGTGGGATTTTCAGTGACGTTGAAGTGAAGAACTTTCCGTCGCGAATGTGCCAGGACAATCAACACGTAGAGGAGCTTGAACCGGATCGTCGGCACGATAAGGAAATCGATCGATACCAAGTCATTGACGTGGTTTTTCAGAAACGCCTTCCAGCTCGGCGAGGGCGCCTTCCTCGATCGCACTCGATACTTGTCCACGGTTGGCTTCGCCAAGTTGATGCCGAGTTTTCCCAGCTCTCCGACAATGCGCGGCGTGCCCCACAGCGGATTGGCGCTGGAGATCGTCCGGATCAACTTGCGAATCTCAGCGCTGATCTGCGGTCGTCCGGGCTTCCCGGCTCTGCTCAGGCGCGCCCAATGATCGCGAAAGCGTTTGCGCTGCCAAGCGATAACGGTCTCTGGATGAACGAAGACCAGCACGTCCCGCCACTTTGCCCAGCAACGAGACAGCAAGGACCAGAGGATGCGGTCTTCGGGCCGAATGATCGGTCGCCTTACGGTACGCCGGTAGATCGAGAGCTGGTGGCGGAGCGCCACGTTCTCGATTCGTACGGAGAGCTGGGATCTGAATAACGCGCCGAGGATGCTCAGAAGCGCATAGACGACCGGCGGCATGAACGATAATCCTCACTTTGGCGTCGCCCCAATCGACAACCCGACCTTGCCTTCTGGGCAGGACAAAGTCAACAATATCAAGCGCTACGGGTTTTCGGGAAGGACAG
>JAYTFO010000318.1:0-7254 GCA_043734305.1 Acidobacteriota bacterium
GCGAAGCGGCGGAACAGGAAAGCCCGGCACGGGAGTGCCGGGTGGGGAAGCGAGGCGACTGAGTCCCGCAAGGGACGGCACCCCAGCTGCAACACACTCGAGTCGCCCACGAGAAAGCCGGCGAGGCACCGGCGCTACCGTCAAGACTCTTACACGCCCACCGGAAACGGCTTGCTGTGCGCGTCCGAACTCACCGCAACCCCGCCGAATCGCCCTTGCAGCAGCGACATCAGGCCTGTACACCAGTATCCCAGCACGAAGAGCAGCAGGAAGGGAACTGTGAAATAGTTTTCGTTATCGACTGCGTAGTAAACCGCCGACGCGAAGTAAGTCCCAATCAGCAGTTCGATCCACGGCACCCATCCCAGCCCTTTGCGGTATTTGCTCGCGCCGACCCGGTCCTTCTTGGATTCCACCCGGTACTTCGGAGTGCGCACAAATGCCGTCTGCTTGCCCGCCAGCGCTTCCAGAACGGCCCGCGTGTTCGTGACGGTCAGTCCGATCCCCAACGCCATCAGCAGCGGCAGATAGAGAAACGCGCGCGGCCAGGTCTTTGGAAATAATTCCTTTTGCGAGACCAGATAAAAACTCGAAATCGAAAACGTCGACGCCATAAACAAGGGCAGATCGATGTAGAGCATCTGAAACCACCCCTGGTAGAAGCGAATGATCATGGCGGGCATCAGCAGGACCGAGAGCACGATCATCAGCGGATAGCTGAGATTCGCCGTCAGGTGATACCAGGCTTCAACCTTGACCGCTCGGGGCACATCGCTGGCAAAAACCTTGGGCAGGATTTTCTTCGATACCTGAATCAATCCTTTCGCCCAGCGCGCCTGCTGTGTCTTGAAGGCGGTCATCTCGACCGGCAACTCCGCCGGACACTCCACATCCTGCAAGTACAAAAATTTCCAGCCCTTGAGTTGTGCCCGATAAGAAAGATCGGTGTCTTCAGTGAGCGTGTCGTGTTGCCAGCCGCCCGCTTCGTCGATGGCCGTCCGCCGCCACATCCCCGCCGTCCCATTGAAGTTGAAGAAGACGCCGCTGCGGGCGCGTCCGGAATGCTCCAGCACAAAGTGTCCGTCCAGCAGGATCGCCTCCACTTCGGTCAGCAGCGAGTAAGTGCGGTTGATGTGGGTCCAGCGCGTCTGCACCATGCCTATCTTTGGATTGGTGAAGTGATGAATGCACTGCAAAAGAAAATCCGGCGCGGGCACAAAATCGGCGTCAAAAATAGCCACGAACTCGCCCTTGGAAGTCTTCAGCCCCGCTTCCAGCGCACCCGCTTTATACCCCGCGCGATTGTCGCGGTGCAGATAGAAGACCGGATGTCCCAGCGCCGCATAGCGTTCCACCAGCGCCCGTGCGACGGCAACAGTCTCATCGGTCGAGTCGTCGAGCAGTTGAATATCCAGTTTCTCGCGCGGGTAGTCGAGCTTGCACACCGCGTCCAGCAGGCGGTCCACCACGTATTGCTCGTTGAAGATGGGAAGCTGCACGGTCACGCGCGGCAATTCGTCGAAATAGGCGGCGGGATCGGTAGTCTTGTTCTTCTTGTTTTTGTAGTACAGATAGACCAGCCAATAACGATGCGCCCCATACGCCGCCAGGATAATCAGAACGATGAAATACGGAATCAGCAGCGCCAGATCGAATCCGTTGATTTGATACAGCCCCTGAAACGTCTTATCGAGAAAATGCTGCCGGATGTAAGGCAGCACACCCTTGGGCGCGAACGCCAGCGCGGAAGCAACATTTGTGAGGGTGCCAGTCATGAATCCCAAGAGGTGGAGCGGCGAACGAACATTGTACCCGATGGTCGAGGGCGAATACGGCTGCGGAAAAACTCTGGATGCGAAGTTTTGGGAAAGGTATGACTTCTATAGGCTGCGGAAAAACTCGCTGCTGTACCTGCTTTTGGGTGGCGCAGCGGTTCACCGCTGCGATACAAGCTTTGTTTAGAATCCGGCTTCAGCCGCTGAGGGCACGCGCCGTAACCGCCAGCGTATTTAGTAAACGCCCTTATTCTTGCTCGAAGGGTGGAACTCCAGGACCGTCGAATAGCCCGGCAGGTTGACCGGCAAGCTGTACTCCGCTTCAATGGTCAGCGTGCCTGTCCCGCTCGATCCCGTGCGGATAACGTGGACTTGCTTGGCAGTGAGTTGAATATCGTATTCTCGCGCGTGCTTAATCACCGACTCGCGAATCTCGTCTTCCGAGCGCGTGCTGTACGTCGACTGCAGAGATTCGTTCTTGATGAAGTCCTCAAACTGATAGTTCGAAAAGTAAGGTGGGACAAGCTTAAGACAAAGGATGGCAGCTAACACCATCATTGCCACGCCGAGAATCATCTTAATAGATCCCATAACGTTAAGACGCCTGTAGCCGCTCGCCGCCGACTGTTCCTAGCGCGGCAGCAGAGAGTGAAAGTATTCTCCTATTACAGAAATCTTAACGTCACTGGACTGCCGAGTCGAGCGCTGAACGACTTCCACAGTATCGTCGGTAACTTTCTTTCCCACGTTGATTCTAAATGGGATACCGACTAAATCAGCGTCCTTGAACTTCACTCCTGGGCGTTCGTCGCGGTCGTCCAGCAATACATCGATGCCCGCCGCCTCCAGCGTCCGCGCGATGCTCTCCGCCGCGGTCCGAATTTTTTCGTCCCCCGTGTTAGTCGGGACCACCACCACTTCAAACGGAGCAATCGAAGGTGGTAACCAGAAGCCATTCTCGTCGTTCGATTGCTCCACCGCCGCCGTAAGTATGCGTTCGATTCCGATCCCATAACTGCCCATGATCGGCGCGACCTCTTTTCCATTGCGGTCAAGCACCCGCGCGCCCATGGACTCCGAATACTTGTAGCCGAGTTTGAAGATGTGTCCGATCTCAACCGCTGTGTCGATGCGGAGCGCCGCGCCACAATTCGGACAAGCCTCGCCCGCAGTCACCGCCCGCAAGTCGGCGTACGCCGTAGGGTGAAAAGTTTTCCCAGGCGTAAGGTTCTTGACGTGGTAGTCCTCTCTATTCGCGCCGCCGATCAGGTTCGAGCGCCCTTCGAGCGCTTTGTCGACGATCAAGATCGGCTTGCCGGAATCCTTCACGTCCTTTGCCCACTCGATGCCCAGCGGCCCGAGATATCCGGCGGGAGATTTGAACAGTTCGCGAATCTCTTCTTCCTGCATGGGCCGCGCTTCCTTGCCGCCGGTCGCAGTGGAGAGCTTCGCTTCGTTCATCTGATGGTCGCCGCGCATTAGCAAGATCACCGCGCGCGAACGAGTCTTCTCTGTCTTCTCGTCGGTCTCGGTGATCATCATGGCGAGCGTCTTGATTTTGTTTTTCGGCGACACACCCAGAAAACGTGCCACATCCTCAATCGTCTTTTGCCCCGGAGTGTGCACCTGGAGCGGCGTTCCGTCGCCTTCCGCCTTTAAGTCTTCGACTGTTTCCAGCGTCGACGTAGCTTTTTCCAGATTCGCCGCGTAGTTGCATTTGTCGCAACTCACGATCTGATCTTCGCCGGCCGTCGTGCGCACCATGAACTCGTGCGACTGCGATCCGCCCATCGCGCCCGAGTGCGCTTCGACCACCATGTACTTCAGTCCGCATCTATCGAAAATCGTGCGATAAGTCTTGTCGTGCTTCTTGTACGAAGTGTCGAGACCGTCGGCATCGATGTCAAACGAGTACGCGTCCTTCATGATGAACTGCCGCACTCGCAGCAGCCCCGACTTCGGTCGAGGCTCATCGCGAAACTTCGTCTGAATCTGATACCAAATTTGCGGCAGCTGCTTGTAACTGCGCAATTCCTTGCGGGCAATGTCAGTCATGACTTCTTCATGCGTCATGCCCAGGCACAGGTCGGCGCCCTTGCGATCCTTCAGGCGAAACATGTTGTCGCCCATCACCGACCAGCGCCCACTCTCCTCCCAAAGATCGCGCGGATGCAGCGTAGGCAGGTAGAACTCCTGTCCAATTTTGTCCATCTCCTGGCGCACGATCCCCATGATCTTGTTGATGGTGCGATTGCCCAGGAACAGAAACGAATAAATCCCCGCGCCCAGTTGCCGGACGTATCCCGAGCGAACCAGCAGTTTATGACTAGCGACCTCGGCATCAGCCGGAGCCTCGCGGAGAGTAGGAATAAACAGTTCAGACCAGCGGTGCATAGTTGAGTTTTCCGATCAGTAGAGAATTTATGATTGTAAATGACGGCACCGGACGGACTCGCGCTGCACGCGGTGTCGCGGAATTCCTATGCCGTCAGCCGCCCCAGAATTTCCTTGCCCAGCCTCTGCGTCTCTCCGAAGAATTTCTGATAATCCACGAACAGCCGGTTCAGTTCGATCGACTGGTCGGGCGTCAGCTTATGGCGCAACAGCATGTCGCGCACGTGGACGGGATTGGGCAGGATCGCTTCTTCGTTCAACTCTTCAAGGGCTGTGGAGGGATTGTAGTGGTACATCAAACTATTCTAACGCGGCAGGCTATGGGGAAAGACGTGGATTGCTTGCGCGCCGAATATTAGCCGAATATCAACGGCCCGACGAAGCGGCGCTCTGTCCCTGTTTGTTGATCTTGCCCAGTTCTGATTCCACAGTCAGGACGAGGCGGTTGGAATCCTTATCGAGATCAAGCGTCGATTTTTCGAAGTACGCGATGGCGCCCTCTTGCAAGAGCCTTTCTTCGTTCTTTTGTGCAAGGCTGGTGAGCACGATGACGGGAATGGCCGCCGTCAGCGGATTTGCTTTTAGTTTGCGCAGTACGTCCGGGCCGCTGATCTTGGGCAACATCATGTCGAGCAGGATGATGTCCGGCATACTCTCTCCCGCAATGCGGAGTCCTTCTTCGCCGTCGACCGCTGTAATGACTTCATATCCGGCTTTGGCAAGAATACGTTCATTCGCCACCCGCATGAATTTACTGTCCTCAACCAGCAAGACTTTTGAGTTGGGCGTCGTCACACGATCCCCCTAAAGTGCTCATCGACGATCAGGGAGAGAGCTTGAGGGGGTGGAAGCACTTTGGTAAGACATCGCTGATTTCGCAGCGTTAGCGGCACGACAGAAGCATGCCCTTCCCAAAACCTGCGCGATGACAGCGTCTCTCCGCAGCCTACTCGATTAGTGCGCGAAGCTTCGCCGCAATCTCTTCCAAACTATCCGGGCCGGTAGGAACAGGATCGCAATCCACAACAGCAGGGTGGGGACATTTTCGAGCAGGAACAGCGCCAGGCTCATCACGCCTTCCACCATGCTCTTGTATCCTTCGACCGCTGCGTTGCTGAGTCGAGTCGAGGTGGATGGGGGGACCACCTGCAACTGCGCTTTGTAGTCTTCGGTGATGGTCGCGTTCAACGTGGCGAAGCTTACCTGGTTCGACATGTTTTTTCGTTCGGCTTCCATCTGTTCGATTTCGCCGCGAACGCGCGCGACCTCCTGCTCCACTTCGAGCACATCGGACAACTCCCCGGTGCGCTGGCGCAGCAGATCCTTCAGTCGTTGCTCAGTGTTGCGAGAGTTGGCGAGCCGCGCCTGCAGATCGACAAATTGCGAAGTCACATCCTCCCCGCTTTGCGACTCGGACTCGACCCGGCCCAGCGTCTTCATCTCCGCCAAACTAGCATCCAGTTGGTCGGCGGGAACTCGCAAGGTGGCAGTGAGTGAGCGCCCGCTGCCGGTGGAGCCTCCGACCTTCAAATCCCCGACGTAGCCGTGGTGCCGCTTCAGGAGCGCCTCGATCGCCGAACGCGCGTTGTCGAAATCTTTCGTGATCAGCGCAAGTTGAGCCGTGCGGATGATCATCGGCCCGCTAACGGTCGCCTCCCGTGCGACCGCTGATTTGTCCCCTCCGGCGGTGGGGAACCGTACAGGTGGAGGGCTCTGCAACTGTGCGTATTGCTCTAGCCTCTCCGGGTGCTTTCCTTGAGCCAGCGCAGACGAGGCAGGCTGTCCTTTTGACGCCTGTAACGCGAGGTGGTCTCGGTCGGAACCAGAGTCCTCCCCAGTCCTCGCGACCTGTTCAAACGGCCTGTTCGCGTTTCCACCTTTGAGACTAACGGTACCCATGTAAGCAACTAGGCCAAGCACCGCGACCGCTCCAACCCACGCAGCAGGTTTCCAATACTGACGAAAAGCCTTTCGCCATGTCAGATCGATGACGGAAATCTTTCTCGGCGTGTCAGTGCTTCCGTCCAACGCATCTGCAAGTGCCGGCGAAACACGAAAATTCGCCGATCGAACTTCCCACACCGCCAGTCCTTGTGACACGCCCCGCATTTCGGCGACAACTTCTCGGCACTCCGCGCACTCACTCAGGTGCGCCGCCGCAACTGCCGTCCGGTCTCGCGATAGTTCGCCGTCCAGATAGGCCATCAATTCTTCAGGTTCCATGGGATGAATCATGTTGTTCATATGGCCTCGCCTTCCACCCGCGCCAGCTTGATTCTGTCCGGCTTTTCCTTCGTCTCCACTGCGTCATTGCGCCGGGCAGTGGGCTCCAGAAAATTCTTCATTGCCATGCGGGCTCGAAATAATCGCGAGCGGACGGTGTTCAGCGGCAGCTTCAGCAGGTCCGCAATTTCGGAGTAACTGAGTTGCTCGTATTCGCGCAGCATCAGAATCTCGCGTTCCGATTCGTCAAGCCTTTCCAGAGCCTGTCGAACCCACATCGCCGCGTCCGGAGCTTCGTTGGTCGCTGGTTCCGGAGCGGGCTTGCCGGGCGGCAAATCGCGATACAGTTTGCGCCGTTCCGCAAAAAGAAGATTCAGTGCAATTCCATAGAGGTAAGTTCGGACCAGTGCTCTCGGCTCGTACTGGGCTGCGGCGCGGATCACCGCCAGGAACGTATCCTGCGTCAGATCCTCGGCGCGCTGGTCGCCATTGAGTCGCCGCCGGAAATATCCATAGAGCGGCCCACGATAGCGCGCGAACAATTGCTCAAACGCCGCGCGCGATCCGCCCTGAAATTCCAGCATCAAGGCTTCGTCGCTGATCATTGTCGGCGCCACCATCCTCCCCGTCATGCAGCCTCTGAAGTCTCTTTCATACCCGGTAATGTCGCAAGCGATGAAAAAGTTCCCGCACACGCCTGTTTTGACGCTAATTTCTTGGCCGGTCGCCGATTTGGAATACATCTGGGATGATGCTCGCCCAGCTCTGGTGTGCCCGCAAACCTGTGAAAACTTGGTCACACTGGTAGCCTGGTCCTTGGTTAAGCAAGGCCGACCTGGGACTCCGCGTGGTGGTGAGGTAA
>JAYTFO010000319.1:0-14408 GCA_043734305.1 Acidobacteriota bacterium
CTGGAGACGTTGGCTCATACGTTCCTCAGCACCGTGCATGCGATGTTCTCCCGCTACGACGTGGTCCACTACCACTGCCTGGGACCAGCGCTGTTTTCTTTTCTGCCGCGGCTTACCGGCGCGAAGACGGTGGTCACCGTACAGGGGCTCGACTGGCAGCGCCGCAAGTGGGGCCGGATCGCGTCCCGTGTGCTGCGCTGGGGTGAAGCAGCAGCCGTCGCCCTTCCCGATGCGACCATGGTTGTCTCGCAAACCTTGCAGCGCTATTACTGGAAACAGTATGGGCGCTCCACCCTTTACGTTCCCAACGGCGCCAGCCTGCGGCCCAAGCGAACGCCCAAGCGGATTGCGGAATGGGGTCTGACCCCCGACAACTATGTTCTTTTCCTCGGAAGGTTTTCGCCGGAAAAGAACTGCGATCTGCTGATCGATGCCTTCGAAAATATTACAACTGGAATGAAGCTCGTTCTGGCCGGCGGATCAAGCCACTCCGGCAAATACGTGGATGGTTTGCGGCGCCATGAATCTCCGCAGGTTCGACTATTGCCGTGGACTTCGGGCGAGGATCTGGATGAACTGTTGTCGAACGCGGCGGTGTTCGTGTTACCGTCCGATCTCGAGGGCTTGTCACTGGCTCTGCTCGATGCCATGGCTGCCGGCGTCTGCGTCCTTACCAGCGACATCCCCGAAAATCAGGAAGTCGTCGGCGGCGTCGGCTTCACATTCAAGCGCGGAGACAGATCGGATCTCACTCGCATGTTGGACTTGCTGATCCGCAATCCTGACCTGCGCCGGCAAATGGCCGCCAAAGCCGAACAGCAAGTCCGGCAGCAATACCTGTGGCCCGAAATCGCGCGCTCCGTCGAAAAAACGTACTACCAAGTCCTGAACTGGAATCATCCAGCGGATGCGCTGGCTCCTGGTGTCGAGCGCCGCTCCTCCGCGGCCTAGGCGCCATCTCAAGAACCCATTCGGAGGACATGGCTTCACAGACAGCGAAAAGACTCGGGTGCGGGTTTCGGGAGGGCATGGCTTCAGCCGTGCCGCCGCGGCCACCAATAACCCGGGCTTCAGCGCCCGCGCGATGGCGCATTGTGTAGCGCCGCCGTCCCGGCGGCTGTCGTGCGACGTCTCGCCGCCACTTCCGAAATCAAAATTGCCCTTCGACAAAGCCCAGAGCAGATTTTCGCTCGCCATGCCGAGGGCGAGGGGCCCTCGGAACAGCCGGCAAAGCTCACCCTGAGCACAGCCGAAGGGAGGCCGGCGCCACGGTAACAATTTCGTGGTCAGAGTACGAGATGGCCTCCGGGTCCGGTGGAACTTGGCTGAAAACAGGTTGCTGAAACGCCACACACGACTTTGTCCTCGGCTTTGATTAGAATTGGTGCATGCTGCTGCTTTCTACGCGGCGGCTCTCTTGGCATGGAAGATCTGATTCTCGTCACCGGCGGCGCCGGATTCATTGGCTCCAATTTCATCTTGCAGTGGATCGCGGAGGAATCCTCCCGCGTTCTCAATTTCGATAAGCTCACCTACGCCGGCAATCTCCGGAATTTGCAATCGGTGGAAAGCCACGCGCGCTACCGCTTTCAGCAGGGCGACATCGTGGATCGCGACTTGGTACGCAACTTGCTCGAACGCGAACGCCCTCGCGCCATCGTGCATTTCGCCGCCGAGAGTCACGTCGACCGATCTATCCATGGTCCCGACGATTTTATTCGCACCAACGTCAACGGAACTTTTAGCCTGCTCGAAGAAACACGCACCTATTATTCGTCCTTAAGCGAGAGCGAACGCACAACCTTCCGCTTCCTGCATGTTTCAACCGACGAAGTCTACGGATCGCTCGGCCCCAACGACCCGGCCTTTTGCGAGACGACGCTCTATGCGCCCAATAGCCCGTATTCCGCGTCCAAAGCGGCTTCCGATCATCTGGTGCGCGCCTACCATCACACCTACAATTTGCCCGTCCTGACGACGAATTGCTCCAACAACTATGGACCGTACCAGTTTCCCGAGAAGCTGATCCCGCTCATGATCCTGAACGCCGGCCAGGGAAAGTCGCTTCCCGTTTATGGCGACGGACAAAATGTCCGCGACTGGCTGTATGTCGAAGATCACTGCCGCGCCATTCGCAAAGTGCTGGCCAGCGGCCAAGTCGGTGAAACTTACTGTATTGGCGGAGCGAACGAAAAGAACAATTTGTACATCGTAGAAACCCTCTGTCGTCTGCTGGACGATGTGCGACCCAACGATCCGGTTGTTTCCCACAAACAACTTGTGACGTTCGTCAAAGACCGGCCCGGCCACGATCGCCGCTACGCCATGGACACTCGTAAAATCCAACGCGAGTTAAACTGGCATCCCGTGGAAACATTTGAAAGTGGAATCGGCAAGACCGTACGCTGGTATCTTGAACATGAAGACTGGGTGCAGGACGTAACTAGCGGCAGCTATCGTCAGTGGATGACGAAGCACTACGCGACCGAACGTTGAAGTCGCTGAACGACGAAAATAGAATAAAAATGAGCGCACTAGACCAACCCAAGTACAAAGGCATCATCCTCGCCGGAGGTTCGGGTACTCGTCTCTATCCCGTAACCCATGCGGTCGCGAAAAGCCTGCTCCCGGTGTACGACAAGCCGATGGTGTATTACCCGCTCTCCACGCTGATGCTGGCAGGCATCCGCGACATCTTGATCATCGCAACGCCTGAGGATCTGCCCCGCTTCGAGCACCTGCTGGGCGACGGCTCGCGTTACGGAATTCGTTTGCAGTACGCGCCACAGCCCAAGCCGGAGGGCATCGCGCAGGCGTTTCTGATCGGCCGCGAGTTCATCGGCTCCAGCAACTGCGCTCTGGTGCTCGGCGACAACATTTTTTACGGACACGACCTGGTGAAAGAACTGCGCGAAGCAACCAGCGAATCCAAAGGTGCGCGTGTGTTTGCATATCCGGTGAACGATCCCGAGCGGTATGGCGTTGTTGAGTTCGACGAGAACGGCAAAGCACTCAGCGTGGAAGAAAAACCGAAGCAGCCGAAATCGCGCTATGCCGTCACGGGACTCTACTTCTACGACAATCAGGTCGTGAACATCGCGGCGAATCTGCAACCGTCTGCACGCGGCGAACTCGAGATCACCGACGTGAATCGCGACTATCTCAAGCGCGGCCAGCTGAACGTCTGCGTGATGGGTCGCGGCATGGCGTGGCTCGATACCGGAACACACGAGGCTCTGATGGAGGCATCGCTCTTCATTCAGACTCTGGAAAAACGCCAGGGCCTGATGGTCGCCTGCCCCGAGGAGATCGCGTACCGCTCCGGCTACGTCTCAAAGGAGCAGGTGGAAGCGCAGGCGCTACCCATGCGCAACAATGGATACGGCGCATACCTCTTGCAGATGTTGAAAGAACGAGTGTTCTGAGATGGCATCTCTTCCGCCCAACCGTCAATGAAGAAAATCGACACCAGTCTGGCTGGCGTTTTGCTGATCGAGCCGCGCGTATTCGGCGACGACCGCGGCTTCTTCCTGGAAAGTTACAACGAGCGCACATTTGCGGATCTCGGTATTGACGAAAAATTTGTGCAGGACAATCATTCTTATTCCACAAAGAATGTGATCCGCGGCCTGCATTACCAGGTCGGCCGTCCGCAGGGGAAGTTGGTGCGCGCGGCCACCGGCGAAATTCTCGACGTCGCCGTGGACCTTCGCGGCAGTTCTCCAACGTTTGGGAAGTGGCAGTCTTTTTCTCTCTCCGGAGAAAACAAGCATATGCTCTGGATCCCGCCGGGATTTGCTCACGGGTTCCGAGTGTTGTCGGAAACCGCACATGTTCTCTACAAAGCGACGGACTTCTACGCTCCCGAACAGGAAAGGACGGTTGCGTGGAATGATCCGCGGCTACAAATTAATTGGGGTCTCGAAGGCGAACCGATCGTCTCCGCCAAAGATCAACGCGGTGCATCTTTCGCGGAATGCGAGATGTTCGACTAGACAGCTCTAATGCAGCCGGAAGTCCACGCTCACGGTAGTTTCGACTTCTACAGCTCGCCCGCCGTTACGATATGGAGTGTATTTCCAGGACTGCACGGCATCGAGCGCAGATTGCGATAACACCTCGGGTCCAGCAACCGGATGAAGACGCTTCACCGTCCCATCGGGTGCAATCACCGCATCCAGGACCACCAATCCCTGCAACCCCGCCTGTCGCGCCGCATCCGGGTACACCGGATCGACTTTGTAAATAATTTGGCGGTCCATTGTCTCTGGAGCAACGCGCAACGGCAAACCCGGCTGGGGCTCGGCATTGAGGGTTGCATCGACTTCCAACTTGTTCCACGCCTGCTGCCACTGCCACCACCCGAAGGCGCCAAGTCCAATCATGAACGCAACCAGCGCAAAAAAACGGCGCCGCCGAACACGAAATCTGCGCGTGGCTCTTTCATGGTTGTGAACAACGCTGGGGACAACGTCGGGCACAACCGACGGCGCCGGCGGAACAGGTGTCGAAATCTCAACGTCAACAATCTTCGGTGACGCCGGCTGCGCAGCGCTCTGTGAAACCCAGTAGCGAATCTTCTCCCGCTGCTCCACCGACAATCCCACAAACTGCAATCCGCAATGCAATCGCTTCTGATATCGCACCTGCGCGCGGGCCCGCACCGGCAGCCCCACATTGGGGAGCCGCAGTTCCAGCGCAACCGACTGACCGGCGACCAACTCTCCAGCCACCACCACGCCCAACCCTGCCTCGTTCAAATCGCAACAACGTCCCGGCATGTTGTGGGGAATTCCCGATTGCAGCACGATCACGTCCAGCGACACCTTGATCGGATATCGCGGTAGACCACGGCGTGACGCCGGATTAAGTGCGGGCACGAACGAGGGAGCTGCCATGCGCCTGCCTCTGCAAGAGAGTGCGAGTCTTTCTTCCGGCTGGTGTTAACAATTCAAATAGATCGAGAGTGAACGAATTATATCGGAAACAACGACGCAAGTTGCACTGAGCGAAACGGACTGCACGTTCTGAAACACACGCCGGCGTTCCACCCTATTCCAGATCGCGCCAATTCGTTCCCACTCGGAGCTCCGCCACCAGCGGCACTTCGAGTGCATGTGCGCTCTCCATGCGCTCGCGCACCAACCGCTTCATCCCTTCGACTTCGTCTGTGGGAACTTCAAACACCAGTTCGTCGTGAACCTGCAACGTCATGCGCGAGCGCAGCCCGCGCTCCCGAATCTCGGCATCAATCCGGATCATCGCCAGCTTGATCAGGTCCGCCGCCGTTCCCTGCAGCGGAGTATTCACCGCCGTGCGCTCGGCAAAGCCGCGCTGGTTGGCGTTCTTGCTGTTAATGTCGGGAATTGGACGGATGCGACCAAACAGCGTTTTCACTTTCCCGTCGCGCCGTGCCTGTTCGAGCGTGGCATCGATGAAAGCGCGCACGCCAGAATATTTTTCGAAGTACGCGTCAATAAATTTCTTCGCCTCGCTGGGCTCGATCCCTAATTGTTGCGACAACCCAAACGGCGACAGTCCGTAGACGATCCCGAAATTCACAACCTTGGCCGCGCGCCGATGCTCCGGCGTAACCATAAGCGGAGGCACTCCGAATACTTGCGAAGCCGTCAGCGTATGGATGTCATCGCCGCGCCGGAAGGCTTCCACTAGCAATTTGTCTTTCGAAAAATGCGCCAGAAGGCGAAGTTCAATCTGCGAGTAATCGGCAGCCAGCAAAACATTTCCGGGCTCGGCCGTAAATGCCGCGCGAATCTCGCGCCCCAGCTCGGTTCGGATCGGGATGTTCTGCAGGTTCGGATTTGTCGAAGACAATCGCCCCGTCGCCGTCCCGGTTTGCCCAAACGTCGTATGCAGACGTCCGCTGCTACCGCGAATCAGCGCGGGCAAAGTGTCCACATATGTGGACTTCAACTTGGTCAACTGCCGATAATCCAGCGCCAGCCGCGGAACTTCGTGCTCTTCCGCCAAACCCTCCAATACATCCACCGCCGTTGAAATCTTTTTACCTTTCCCGTATTTCGCCGGCATCGGCAGGCCGAGCTTATTGAACAACACATCGCCCAGTTGCTTGGGCGAGTTGATGTTGAACTCCTGCCCGCAGCGCTGATAAATATCCCGCGCTTTGGCCTCGATCTCGCGCTCCAGCTTCGTCGACATTTGTGCGAGCGCTGCCGTATCGATCTTGACGCCCGCATCTTCCATGCGTGCAAGCACCGGCACGAGCGGCACATCGATGCCGTCATACACAGAAATCAGGCCTTCGTCTTCGACATCCTTACGCAATGCGGCCGCGAGTCTGCCGGTCAAATCGGACGCCTCGGCCAGGTTACCGCTCATCTTCAGATTGAATTTCCGCAGCGCGGCGTCCGGAAGTGCATGCGACGAATACGTCGGATTGAGCAAATAGGAATACAGCATCGGATCGTGCCGCACCCCCGCAAGCGCAATCCCCTGCACGGAAAAGTAATGCAGCGCCGATTTGAGATCATGGATAGTCTTGGCGGTCGCTTCACCTTCAAGCAGATTCTTCACTCGATCCGCGAGCGACTTGTCCGAAAGCGTTGCGATCGCTCCCGAGCCTGCAGCAATGGAAAACGCGATCCTCTCCAACGGCACAGCGGTTGGAGCATCCTCGACCTGCGGCAACAGTAAGAACTCCGACTGCACTGGTTCGGGCTCAACTTCTTCTTCTACCTCGGCATCGTCGGTTTGCTCAGTTGGAATCGCAATGGCGAGCGGCGCTCCGTCAGCGAGGCCCGCAAGATATTCATCGAGTTCAGCGGTTGTCTTGATTTCTCGATAGTCGCCATCCTTCACTTCGGCGACCGGAAGCACTTCTTTCAGCAACGACGAAAACTCCAACTCTGCGAACAGGGCTTGCAGCGCCTCGACATCCGGTTCGCCCATCTTCATTGCCGGCACGTCCAGGTCGACCGCAACATCGGTGTCAATCGTCACCAGTTGCTTGCTCGTCAGAATATTGTCGCGATTATTCTGGAGCGATTCCCGATACGACTTCTTCTCCACTTCAGCCGCGCGTTCGAGCGCCTGCTCCACGCTGCCAAAGCGCTGGATGATTTCGACCGACCCCTTATCTCCAATTCCCGGCGCTCCCGGAATGTTGTCGACGGAGTCGCCGCGCAGAGCCATCACATCCACCACTCGCGAGGGCGGCACTCCCAGAATTTCCTCGACCTTCGCCGGATCGCAGATCAGATTGTCCTTCGGCGGATTCAACACCCAAACCCTGTCGTCCACGAGTTGCAGCATGTCTTTGTCGTTCGAGACAACAAACACGTCAAACGACTCCGCCGCAGCCTTGCGCGCCAGCGTGCCGATCACATCGTCGGCCTCATAGCCCTCGAGTTGCAGAATTGGGATGCGGTAGCCATCGAGAGCACGCCGGATGTATGGCACCTGTTGCACAAGATCGGGCGGCATCTCCGCGCGGTTCGCCTTGTAGCCGCCGTACTCCGTTTCCTTGAACGTCTGCGTTTTGACATCGAATTTGCGGATCGTGGTGATGGCTTCCGCCTGCTGATTGCGGATCGTCGGCGCACCAATGTCGAACACCGCCGCCAAATATTCAGGAGAAAAATCGTCGCGCAATTTGCGCAGCATGTTGACAAACACAAACGTAGCTGCCGTCGGGACACCCGTCTTCGTAGTCATCGGCCGCTGCCGCGCCATCGCATGATAAGCGCGGAAGATAAACGACATCGCGTCGATCAGAAAAATTCGCCCCTTGCCGCCAGCAGGACGCAGTTGCGTCTTAGCAGGCGAGTTCGCACCTTCTTGCGGCGTAGCCGCGACACTAGGCGCCGATATTTTCTTCGGAGGCAACCGCCTAAGTTTAGCAGGCAAAAACGTAGCGCCGGCATCTTGCCGGCTGTCGTGGCGGCGTCCCGGCGCCACGTCGGATTGCAGTTTCGCCGGGGCATGCAGGGGCGGGACGAAGGCACCACAAATGCCAACCCCGCGCCGCCCGCGTATCATAGTGAGTTTGCTAAGTGCCAAGTGCTGAATGCTGAGTGCTGAGTGCTGACTGCCATGCTCCCCTTCAAACTCATCTACAGCGACGACTACTATCTCCCGATCGGGACACACGTGTTTCCGGCTGAGAAGTATCGCCGCGTCCGCGATCATTTGCTGGAACTCGGCGTCGCGCAACCCGAAGATTTTCTGGTGCCGCAGCCTGCTACCGATCAGGACGTTCTGCTAGTCCACACGCCGCAGTATGTCGAAAAGCTCAAGACCGGCACGCTCAGCGCGCGTGAAGAAATGGAATTGGAAATTCCCTACACCATGGAACTGGTCCGCGCCTTCTGGCTGGCAGCGGGCGGATCGATCCTGGGGGCCGAACACTCGCTGAAAGACGGCATCGCCATCAACATCGGCGGCGGATTTCATCATGCCTTCCCCGATCACGGCGAAGGCTTCTGCGTAATCCACGACGTAGCGGTTGCCATCCGCCGCATGCAGCGCGACGACAAGATTCGCACCGCCATGACCGTCGATTGCGACGTACATCAGGGCAACGGCACGGCGGCGATTTTTGCGGGCGTCAGAATTCCCAGTGAACCACTGCCGTCCGCTTTTCCGTCGACCATCAATCCCGCGCGCCCTGCCAAAATCCGCAACGCCCATGCTGGCGACGTGTTCACCATTTCTCTCCACCAGGAAAATAACTATCCCCCGGTCAAGCCTCCGTCGTCGATTGACGTTGATCTGCCCGACGGCATTGGCGACGACGAATACCTGGGCTGGCTCGACAATGCGCTCAGTTCGGGACTGCGCCAGTTTCAGCCGGACTTGCTCTGCTACATCGCCGGAGCCGATCCCTATCGCGAAGACCAGCTCGGCGGCTTGAATCTGACGATTGAAGGATTGAAGAAGCGCGACGAACTCGTCTTTCGCGTCGCCCACGCCCGCGGTATTCCCGTGATGGTCACCTTCGCCGGTGGTTACGCGCGAAACGTGGAAGACACGGTGACCATCCACTCCAACACCGTGATCGCCGCGAAGGAAGTGTTCGCCCCGAAGAGATGAATGCAAAAGCTATACTCGTGTGATGGACGCCACTCCTTCTGACCTTGGAGATCGCGAGGTTTACAACATCCTTCTCAGCGCCGTAGGCCCTAGGCCGATCGCGTGGGTTTCGACCCTCAGCGCTTCCGGCCAACCCAACCTCGCGCCCTTTTCGTTTTTCAATGTCGTGTGCGCTGAGCCGCCCATGCTCGCGTTTGCGCCGTCGATGCGCCCGCCAAAAAAATCGGCAGCGCAGGCGGGGACGCCCGTAGGGACGCCCAAAGACACACTCCGAAATATTCGCGAGACCGGAGAATTCGTCGTCAACTTGGTCACCTACGAACTCGCCGAGGCCATGAACCTGACCAGCGGCGACTACGATGCAACCATCGACGAATTCGAAGTGGCAAAACTCGCGTCGTCGCCGTCAAAATTAGTGCGCCCCCAGCGAGTGGCGGACTCCCCAGTCAATTTCGAATGCAAGCTGCATCAGATCCTCGACTTCAATCCCGGCCCCGACGGCGGCAGCCTCGTGATTGGAGAAATCGTCTCCATTCACATCAACGACCAGCATGTGAAAGAAGGCCGCTTGGACCGCAACTCGCTCGACCTGATCGGGCGCATGGGCGGGATGCAGTACACGCGGACTACGCAGCGGTTTGAAGTAATGCGGCCAAAGGTGGGGTAATTGGAAATTGCGATGGTTTTGCGAACGACGAACAGCGAACGACCATCGACAAGCAACCGACGACATCCACATCACCGCGACTGCTAAAATGGTCACTTAGCCTATGTTCGAGAATCTCCAGGAAAAACTCCAACGCGCCTTCAAGTCCTTGCGAGGGCAAGCTGTCCTCACCGAAGAAAATATCGATGAGGCGCTGAAGCAGATTCGTCTGGCGCTGCTGGAAGCCGACGTCAACTTCAAGGTTGTCAAAGACCTCATCGACCGCATCCGCGCCAAGGCTGTCGGACAGCAGGTGATGACTGCGCTTTCGCCGGGTGAGCAGGTCATCAAGATCCTGCGCGACGAACTGGTCGAAACCCTCGGTAAAGATACGGCCAAACTAAAATTCGCTTCGCAGCCGCCGACGGTTGTCCTGATGGCCGGACTGCAAGGTTCCGGCAAAACGACCACTTCCGGCAAGCTCGCCAATTGGCTGAAGAATGGCGGACACCGTCCGCTGCTCGTTTCGGTTGACGTGTATCGTCCGGCGGCGCGCGAGCAATTGAGAGTCGTCGCGGCGGCGATCAAAGCGAATATCTACGAAGGCCAAGTCGGCGAAGCGAATACTGCAACCGTCGAGCGGCTGGCGAAAGAAGCGCGCAAGGAAGCGATCATCTCCGGATGCGACGTGCTCATCGTCGATACCGCGGGCCGTCTGCACATCGACGACCAGCTCATGGACGAGATGCAGTCGCTCAAGCGGATGCTCAATCCGCAGGAAATCCTGTTCGTCGCCGACGCCATGACCGGCCAGGACGCGGTCAACTCCGCTGACGAATTTCACAAAAAACTAACGCTCACCGGCGTTGTCCTCACAAAAATGGACGGTGACGCCCGCGGCGGCGCGGCGCTTTCCATCCGTCAAGTCACGGGACAACCCATCAAGTTCATCGGCGTCGGCGAAAAGTACGACGCGCTCGAACCCTTCCATCCCGATCGCATCGTCTCGCGCATTCTCGGCATGGGCGACCTCCTCTCGCTGATCGAAAAAGCCGAGTCGCAAATCGACAAGAAGCAAGCTCAGGACTTGGCGACGAAAGCGCTCGCGGGTGACGGCTTCTCGCTCGGCGACTTCCGCGACCAGCTACGGCAAGTGAAAAAGATGGGCTCGCTGAAAAGTATTATCGGGATGCTGCCCTCGGTCGGCGCATTCTCCGGCATGCAGAAGGCCGCCGACAACGTCGACGAAAAACAAATCAACCGCGTTGAAGCCATCATCAATTCGATGACCAGTCACGAACGCGATCATCACGAAGTCATCAACGGCAGCCGCCGCAAACGCATCGCCCGCGGCTCCGGCACCAGCGTGCAGGAAGTCAACAACCTGCTCCGCCAGTACGTCCAGATGAAAAAAATGTTCAAGCAGATGGGCAAGCCCAGCTTTGCGCGAAGACTGGCCGGGATGAAGCTGCCCGGAATGTAGGGAAGGCAGCAGTTGGCACTTAGCCTTTGGCACTTGGCCAAGGCACAAGATGTCGAACGGTTTGGCTAAAGACCAAATGCTAAGTGCCAACTACGATCTTCCTGCGACTTTCTATGAAATGGCGTTCCCTCCAGGAATCCTTCGGAGAAAACGACACTCGCCCGCTGCGGGAGATCTTCGCTGAGCGCAAGGAAGCCATTGCCAAGTACGTCCCCGCCGACGTTCAAGCCGTTCATGAACGCACCGTCGCCGAACTGAAGGCGCAGGGCTTGGCCGAAACAGCGCTCGGTGTGGGCGCGAAAGCTCCCTCGTTCGAACTGCCTGACCACAATGGCAAGCCCGTTTCCTCTGCTGACCTGCTGGCGAACAGACGTCTCGTCGTCTGCTTCATTCGCGGACGCTGGTGCCCGTTCTGCGTGGGACAGATGGAGGCTATGAGCGCCATCGCCGAGCAGATCGAAGCTGCGGGATCATCGCTGGTGGCAGTCTCTCCGCAGACCCAGAAGCAGGCCTACTTCATGCACGATCAGCACAAGCTTCGCTTCCCCCTGCTGGTGGATGCACACAACGCGGTCGCGCGCCAGTTCGGGCTGGTGTATCGCGTCCCAGAGGAGCAACAGGCAATCTATCGGCGGACGTTTGTCAACCTGCCGTTTGTAAATGGGGACGAAAGTTGGGAGCTGCCAATTCCGGCGACGTCCGTTGTGGATCGCGACGGGACGATTATTTGGGCCTCCACCCGTGAAGATTACACATCACGGCCAGAACCGCTGGAAATATTGGGCCCTCTGGAGACGTCCGTCGCCAGAAAAGAGTAGCGCCGCCGTCCCGGCGGCAGCCGGCAAGATGCCGGCGCTACCACTTCCGACCCATTGCAAATCCCGCTAACCTCCGGCATAATAATGGTTTGTCTCAACACTCCGGACTCTTCCGGACAAAGGATCGAAGTCTGTGTTAATGATTCGTCTGTCGCGCATTGGTAAGCCAAAGCAGCCGTACTATCGGGTGGTGGTGATCGAGAAGGAGCGGGCTCGCAATGGACGTCCGGTCGAGGTCGTGGGTACGTACAATCCGCGCACCAATCCGGCCACGTTTGACCTGAAGCGGGAACGCATTACCTACTGGGTTTCGAAGGGCGCTCAGTTGTCGGAGCGCGTCGGGAAGTTGCTCGCGATGCCGGTGCCATCTGCATCGGTCGCGTAGCAGGGCCTTCAGGGCCTGAAGTCCACATCAAAATAGGATTCTGGTGGCGCGGCTAAAGCCGCGCCCTTCCCGAAACCTGACCGAAGCCCGATCGAAACTCGACCATTTATTTTCAGGAGCCGTCATGTCCGAGCAACCCGCGAACGCACGAGCGCTGATTGAGCACATTGCGAAGGCGCTGGTCGACGCTCCGGCTGAGATTGTCATTGACGAGTACGAGGACGGCGACGAAACCGTGATCGAACTCGAAGTGGCCGAGGCTGACTTGGGCAAAGTGATTGGACGTTCCGGCCGCGTCGCGCGCGCTTTGCGCGGTGTGCTGAGCGCGGTAGGGTCGAAGCAGGACAAGCGCTACGCGCTGGAGATCATCGAATAGCGACACCGGAACCGAGCGGCGAGTTTATTACCCTGGCGCGGGTCGTCAAAACCCAGGGACGCCGCGGAGAAGTCGCCGTCGAACTGCACACTGATATTCCGGATCGCTTCCGCGCAAACATGCGGCTGTGGGCGCTCGGCAAAAGCGGCGAGCGGCGGCGCGAAGTTCATGTGGAAGAGTTGTGGCCGCACAAGGGCCTGCTGGTCCTGAAGTTTGCAGGCGTTGAAACGATTTCAGACGCCGAGTTGCTGATCGGCGCCGAGCTTCAGCTTCCCAGTAGCGAGCGCGCCGAACTCGATCCGGGCTGGACATATCTCAGCGACCTGATCGGTTGCACAGTGTTTGACGGCGAGCGCGAGATCGGCCCGATTGAAGATGTAACCTTCGGAGCCGGAGAAGCGCCGTTACTGGTTGTGAAAAGCGGAGCGAAGCTTCCGTACGAGATTCCTTTCGCGCAAGCGTATCTGGAGAAAGTGGACCTCGAACAAAAGCAGATCCGGATGCGATTGCCGGAAGGATTACTGGAAGTGAACACGCCGTTGTTGGCGGAAGACAAGAAACATGCGGAGAAATTTTAGTCGGTTCAGTGAGCACCTCGCAGCGTAAGAAGAGAGAATTAGGGCCAGCGAGCTCGATCTTCCACTGAGAACTGGGAACCGAGAACTGAGAACTGGTTTTGCGAGTCGATATTCTCACGATCTTTCCCGACTTCTTTCGCGGACCACTGGATTACGGAATTATCCGCCGGGCCCGCGAAACGGGTCTGGTGGAAGTAAACATTCACGATCTGCGGAATTTCACGAAAGACAAACACCGCACCGTGGATGACCGCCCGTTCGGCGGCGGCGAGGGCATGGTCCTGAAGCCGGAACCGATTTTTGAATGTCTGGAATCGCTCGCTGGTTGGGCGTCGCGGGCAGAGCGCATCAACAAAGCCGCGAAGCAGTCGATGATTGTGCTTTCGCCGCAGGGTCGCAAGTTGGATCAGGCGCTCGCTGCGGAACTTTCTACCTTGGAGCGGATCGCACTGATCTGCGGGCGCTACGAAGGTGTAGACGACCGGGTCAGCGAACATCTCGCGGATCGCGAAGTTTCGATCGGCGACTACGTGCTGAGCGGCGGCGAACTGGGAGCAGCCGTGATTATCGAAGCGATCACGCGGCTGATTCCGGGTGCGGTCGGCAACGAAGCTTCAACGCGGCAGGAGTCGTTTACAACCGAGGCGGACAGGAGTGTCCGCCCCACACTGGGAGCTGGTCCGAGTTCCACGTGCGTGTCCGGCGGATTGCTCGACTATCCGCACTACACGCGTCCCGCGGATTTTCGCGGGATGCCGGTGCCGGAAGTTTTAGTAAACGGGAATCACGACGACATTCGCCGCTGGCGGCGGAAGACGGCGTTGGCAAAAACTTTGCGTAACCGTCCCGACTTGTTGGAACGTGTTGCGCTGACCGACGAAGACCGCGAATTGCTGAACCAGATTAGAAATCGGGAGGGCACGGCTTCAGCCGTGCCGATCCGGACCCAATAAGACTCGGGGCTTTAGCCCCAAGATTCAGGAAGGAAGCATCATGACAAACCAGATCATCGACCGATTGCTGGCAAAAAGCCGCCGCACCGACATCCCG
>JAYTFO010000320.1:0-11405 GCA_043734305.1 Acidobacteriota bacterium
CGACTTTGCCGACGACGCGAAGCACTATCTCGAGCATCACTCCGATACGCTGCAGCCGCCAAGCCTTTCGCTGTGCGCAACCGGTGGGGCTTGCCAGAGGATCTGGGAGGCGCGCAGCATTGCGGACTACGCGACCATCGCGCCGAAGTATCTGGAGTTCAAAGCGGATGACGGCACGGTTCTCCACGGGTCTCTGCTGCTGCCACCGAATGTGGAGGCGAGTCAGAAGCTTCCTCTGATCCTGTACATCTACGGCGGCCCGGCGGGACAGACCGCGCGCAAAGCCTGGGGCGGCACGAATGAATTGTTTCACCAGATGCTCGTGAAAGATGGCTTCGCGATCTTTACGCTCGATAATCGCGGAAGTCCGAATCGCGGCAAGAAATTTTCGGCCGCTCTGCGCAATCAGTTCGGCGGCGTCGAACTGAAAGATCAACTGGCGGCGCTCGATCAACTGGAAGCGCAGTATCCGCAACTTGATCCCACGCGCGTCGCGATTTGGGGATGGTCGAACGGCGGCTCCATGACGCTCTACGCGCTCACCCACTCCGATCGCTTCAAAGCTGGAATTTCGGTAGCGCCAGTCACGAGCCAGCGGAATTACGATTCGATCTACACCGAGCGTTACATGGGATTGCCGAAAGACAATGCCAAAAGCTACGACGATTCCATCGTGAGCGCCGCCGGAAACCTGCGCGGGTCGCTGTTTCTGGTGCATGGCACCAGCGACGACAATGTGCATTTCCAAAATACGATTCAGATGTCCGATGCGCTGATCAAGGCCGGCAAGCCGTTCCGTCTGATGGTGTATCCGAATAAGACGCACGGAATTTCCGGGCCGGAAGCGCGGTCGCATCTGTTTCACATGATGGAAGATTTTTGGAATAAGGAATTGAAATAAGCAATCAGCAGTCAGCACTCAGCATTCGGTCAGTGCGGCCCACGGGACGTGCCAGCTTTTGCTGAAGGCTGAAGGCTGAATGCTGAATGCTGCTCTTCATGCTTCGTACAACTCTCGGCGATTTCGAACTCACCGTCGTCTCGGATGGGACTTACTCGTCCGACGGCGGAGCTTTCTTTGGCGTCGTTCCCAAGACGATGTGGTCGAAGAGAGTTGCTGCCGATGAGCAGAACCGCATCGTTGTGGGATTGAATTCGCTGCTGGTTCGCACCGGCAAGAAGAACGTGCTCATCGAGACTGGCATCGGCAACAAGTTGTCGGACAAGATGGCCGAATTCTACGGTCGGCCGGCGAAGCTGCTCGACAACCTGCACGCGGCGGGCGTTGCGCCGGAAGACATCGACATCGTCATCAACACCCACCTGCACTACGACCACTGCGGGTGGAACACCGTGCGCCGCGGCGATAAAATCGTTGCGACGTTCCCGAATGCCAAATACTACGTGCAGGAAAAAGAATGGGACCACGCGCGGCTTCAGCTGGAGCGCGATGCGATCAGTTACATGAGCCCGAACTACGATCCGCTGCTCGAAAATGGACAGATGGTGCTGCTGAGTGGGGATCTCGAACTGTTGCCCGGCATCTCCGTAAAAGTATTTCCTGGCCACACCGCCAACATGCAAGCAGTGATTGTCGAAAGTGGCGGCAAGAAGGCCTGCTACATTTCCGACCTGATCCCGACGAGCGCGCACCTGCCACCGACTTGGTTGATGGCTTACGATCTGTATCCGCTGCAAACCATCGAAAGCAGGAAGCGATATTACGCCGAGGCGATCCCGCAGAGGTGGTTGACGGTGTTCACGCACGATGACGCGACGCCGTGGGGATATGTGGAGCGAGACGAGAAGGGGAGGCTGGGATTGGCGAAGATCAGGTGACCGGGACTTGCAGCCTCGTTTCAAAAAACTGTTCCACGTTGGACAGTATCTCCGCCCCGCTCTTGGCTTCGTAAATCGCCTTCCGCAGCGCCGCTCCGCCCGGGACGCCGTGCGTGAACCACGAAGCGAACTGCTTCATCTTGCCTTCAGAGCCGGGCATTTCCTCTTCGAGCAGCATCTGGAAATAGGTGCGAATCATCTGGTAGCGGTCGGCTTCGGTGGGCTCGTCGTAGGGCTTGCTCGAAGAGAATTCTCTCGACGTGAGCGAGGACGGCATAATCAGGGACGGCATGGCCGGGGACGGGAAGGGCACGACTTCAGTCGTGCCGTTAGCCGACAAAAAGGCAGGGGCTTCAGCCCCTGCGGCTAAAGCCGCGTTCGATAAGACGGCGTTTGCGGCACGATTGAAATCGTGCCCTCCCGTTCCAGGATCACCTGACGCACGTTCTGTCGTGCCGCCCTCCGACGCAAGATTGCCCTCCATCCACGCCCGATACTGCTCGATCTGCCGGAAGATCCACGGATTGGCGGGGGCCATGCGGCCGATCATAACGGCATCGCATCCGGTCTGCGCGACCATGGCATACGCGTCTTCGGGCGAGCGGATGTCCCCGTTGCCGATCACGGGAATCTTCACCGCGTTTTTCACGGACGCGATCCATTCCCAGCGCGCAGTGCCGCTATAGCCTTGCTCGCGGGTGCGGGCATGCAGCGCGACAGCGCACAGGCCGCAGTCTTCGGCCAGGCGCGCCAGTTCTACGCAGACGATTTCGTCGTCGTTCCATCCGGCACGAAATTTTACGGTGAAGGGAATTTTCACGGACGCGCGCACCGATTCGAAAATCTGCCGGATCAGCGGCAGGTCGCGCAGCAGGCCCGATCCGCCATTGCACTTGACGACTTTCTTCGCCGGGCAGCCGAGGTTTAGATCGATTAGATCGAAGCCGAGGTCTTCGACTAGACGCGCGGCATCGCCCAGCACTTTGGGGTCGCTGCCGAATAGTTGGGCTGAGATGGGATGCTCGTCTTCGTAGAAATGCAGATACCGTCCACGGACGCGCTGGTCACGGAGAACACCGTCGGCCGAGGTGAACTCGGTCATGATCAGGCCGCATCCGCCAAGATTCTTGATGAAGCGGCGGAAGACCGTGTCGGTGACGCCAGCCATGGGAGCAAGCACGGTGGCTGGGGAAATCGTCACGCCGCCGATCTGGAAGCTCGTCGGAAACGGCCGAGCCGGTGTGGAGCGGGAGCCCTCGCCTGCTGCCGTCGCCGGATTGTCCCAGAACTTGCTCACGTATCCATTCTAGCTGGAGACTACAAATCAAAAGCCCCCGCCGGGGCGAGGGCTCCTAATTCCTATAACTTTCGAGCAACGGCAGCGGGCGAGGGCGCCCGCTCCACACATACACACGCTGTGAGCTACTTCTTGGCGGTTTCGGTCTTGGCTGCTTCGGCTTTACCGGCATCGCTTTTGGCGTACTTGCGACGAAAGCGCTCGATGCGGCCGGCGGTATCCAGCAGCTTTTGCTTGCCGGTGAAGAATGGGTGGCAGGCGGCGCAGATTTCCACGTTGATCGCTCCCCGATGAGTCGAACGGGTGACGAACGCATTCCCGCACGCGCAATGTACCTTTACTTCCTGATAGTTGGGATGTCCAGCTGTCTTCATAGTCGGTTCCTTTAGCTTGTCGGAACTTAGATTCTACCGAAGCTGATAAGGATTCAGCAAGCCCGGAAGCCCTTTGCGAGTGGTACACTGCCGCCGTGATTTCTGGAGGCAAGACGTGAAAGCGTCTATATTTTATCGAATTGCCGCTGTTCTTCTGCTGCTTTTTGACGTCGGACATACGCTTGGTTTTCGCCAGTCCGATCCCACGTGGGGTGTGGACACGCTCCTGGCCTCAATGCGGTCAATTCACTTTGACGTGCAAGGGTTTAGCCGGAGTTATTGGGACCTCTTTGTTGGAGCCGGATTCAATGTCTCCGTGTTTCTTCTATTCGCGGCGGTATTAGCGTGGCAGCTCGGCGGTCTTTCGGGAGAGACTTTGGCGCTCATGCGCCGCACTGCATGGGCGCTTGCCCTTTGCTTTGTCGCCATGACGGTTTTGAGCTGGAGATACTTCTTCATCTTACCTATCGTTTTCTTAGGTCTGATTACGGTGTGTTTGGTTGCGGCGGCATGGCTTTCAGAGAAGCCAATCTGAAGCGGTTGGTACAGACCAGGATTCCTAACAGGCTGCGGAAAAATGAATCGTCGGCGCGAAAAGCTCACCTCGGGCGCTAAAGCGCAAGTCAATATGAACGACTTAGCGGCACGAATAAATTCGTGCCCTTCCCAAGACCGGTGTAAGACGGAGTTTTTCCGAAGCCTGCTAGGGCGGCCAAATTCAAACTGCCCACTACCAGCGCCTACTGCGTTTTTCCCGCTTCCGGCTTCAAAAACCGGTTAAACCAGGCGGTTAGCCGCTCTCCGATGTCTTTGCGATGCTCTGGCTTCATGATAGCGTGGCCCTCGCCGGGATAGACGACGAACTGGGTCTCCACGCCCAGAGCCTTGAGTGCATGCCAGAATTCGCGAGACTGGGGCGCCGGAACCTCGCCATCGCGATCCCCGACTACGATCAAGGTCGGCGTTTTCACATTCTTGATGAAGTTCATCGGAGAGCTTTTCGCATACACGGCTGGGTCGTCATACACCGACGCGCCAAAATACGGGATCATCCACTGATCGATGTCATTTTGGCCGTAGTAGCTCTGAAAGTTCGAGAGTCCAGCGCCGGATACCGCCGCCCGAAAGCGGTTGGTCTGCGTGATCGCCCACATGGTCATGTAGCCGCCGTAGCTCCAGCCGGTGATGCCGATGCGGTCGTTGTCCACGGGCAGCGTTTTGACTACGGAGTCCACTCCGGCCAGGATGTCGCGCAGGTCTCCGTAACCGAAGTCCTTTACGTTGCCCCGAGTAAAGGCCTCGCCCTGCCCGTAGCTTCCACGGGGATTGGGAAAGAGCACGAAGTAGCCCTCTTTGGTCAGCCCGTAAAGGGTTGCGGAGAAGAACGCGCCCGGCCATCCCGAGCCCGACGCCGCTGCCGGACCGCCATGCACGACCACGACCATCGGATGGAGCCGCTTCGGGTCAGGATGGGTTGGATCGTAGTCTGTGGGGTACGCCAGCCATCCTTGAACATTCATTCCGTCGCTGGTCCAATGGATGCTCTTTACTTCACCCCAGGCGGGTCGAACGGCGTCGTTGACTCGCGTTATTTGCTTCCACTCGCCCGTGACTCCGGCCCAGACTTCAGGAGGCTTCGCTGCCGAATGGCGAATCACCGCCGACCGCGTGCCATCCGCAGAGACCGATATTGCGTCGCCTTTAAGAATGGTTTCGGGTCCTCTCCAGATTTGCGTGATCTCGCCCGACCCGAGTTCAACGCTGCCGACGCCGGTATCGCCATCGATTCTTCCCGCAAGGAGAATCTTGTCTGCGGACAGCCATTGCAGCCAGCTGGGCGACGCGGGAATCGCGGGAGTGACGTTGCGAGCGGCTCCTCCCTCGGCAGGTACCACGAAGATGTCGCCGCCGTTGGCGCCTTCGTCGCTCATGATCCCGGCAATGAAGGCGATGCTTTTCCCGTCCGGCGACCAGCGCGGCGCAGCCATTTGTAAAGGCGGCTTGTATACCGACTGCAGCGCTCCTCCGGTTGCCGGCAGGCGATAGAGCTGCGCCGTATACCAATTGGCGTCGCCTTCTCCCGGAGCGGCGGTCAAGACAAACTGTTTGCCGTCGGGCGACCAGTCGAATTCGTACACGTACATGTCGGGCGGAGAAATTTGCTGTAATGCGCCGGTAATAACATCCACAACGGCCAGACGCTGCTCGTAGATTTTCGATTCGATCACGCCCGTTTCCGGCGTCATCGCTTCGAGCGGGCCGGGCTTGCGGGGCGCGTTCTCGGTGAATAGGAATGCGACTTTCTTTCCGTCCGGCGACCAGGCTGGATCCGCCAACGCGCCCTTTACGTCGGTGAGTTTGCGAATCGACTTGCCATCGGTGCTGGCGACGCAAACCTGCGACTGTTCTAGCGCGGCCTCGCACAGGAACGTCAGCATCCTGTTGTCCGCAGACCACGCGACTCCCTCGGTCGCGGCTTTGGCGAAGTCGCCCGTGTTGATCCGGAGTGGGCTCGCGCCTGGCTTATCCAGATCCTGTACGTAAAGGCCGTTGGCGCTTGCTTCTTGGGCAGAGGGAGAGTCCGCGGGGCCGATCCAGGCGACGCGCTTTCCGTCGGGTGAGATGGCGGCCTGAGTGAAATTGCGGACCTTGGGCTCGGCAGCGGTTGCCAAAATCGCGGAACCCAGAAAAATGAAAAGTGCGGGGAGAAGGAACTTGCGTTGCAGGTTCATCGTGCCGAAAAGATATCACTGCGGGCTATCGATGGGCCAGGGTAGTGGCGAACGAGGGCGGCGGACAAGAGTGTCTGCCCCACATACACCAACCCAAAAAGTAAAACGGCAGGACCGACCTCCTGCCGTCTCACACAATCGGAATTGCGGGGCCCTATTTCCCTTTGTTGACTGCTTTCTTGAGTTCGCTACCCGGGGTAAATTTTGCGACTCTGCGGGCGGCGATTTTAATGGTCGCTCCGGTTTGCGGGTTCCGGCCATTACGAGCCTTGCGCTGCGAGACGGAGAACGTACCGAATCCGATCAAGGCTACGCGGTCCCCTTTTTTAAGGGCAGCAGTTACGCTGTCCACGGCGGTATCGATCGCGGTCGTAGCCTGTGCTTTCGAAATACTGCAGGCTCCGGCGATGCGGTCAACGAGATCAGCTTTGTTCATGCTCTCTCCTGACGAAGTTTCTGTTCCCGCGCCAGGCGCCGCTGAAGTCTGGTGCCTGTTTTGGGAACGCGGAGCCATTCTCTACCCTAATCGTGGATTGTCAATGGTAAACACGTGCCAGACGCCGGGTTTCGCCGATTGCCGAACCTTGGTGGTCAACTGGGTGGTCGATCCGGCGGCACCCTTTTCCGGAGTTCTCCACAATCGTTTCCCCTCCTCCACAGGATGTACACAGGCAGAACGCGCATTCGAGTTGCCGCCGAGGCAGATTTCGGTGCAGAGTAAAAGCAGCAAAAGTTGCAGTTTACGGAGTTGGCCGAGCCACTCATGAAAGCCGTCACCGAAGTTTGTCCACAATGCGCGGGTTCGGGATGGAAGATGGTCCCGGACGCGCTCGAACGCGGCGTTACGCGCTGCGATTGCCAGTTGCGCGCCCGTGCCGACGCCATGGTCGCGGCGGCGCGCATCCCCAAACGTTACGAACATTGTGAACTCTCGAACTTCGAATTTGAAGGTTCGCAACTGCATCTCGCGCCCGCCCGCATGGCCGCGTGCCGGTTCGTCGAGGAGTATCCCGTGAACAAGACGGGGCTGATGCTGGTCGGCAACGCCGGGGTCGGCAAGACTCATCTCGCGGTGGGGATCGCGAAGTCGCTGATTCGCGAAAAAGGGATCGAGTGCGTCTTCTACGACTATGCGGAGCTTTTGAAGCAAATCCAGGATTCGTACAATCCCACGGTGCAAGCCACTGAACTCGGCGTGCTGCGTCCCGTGTTTGAAGCGGAAGTGCTGGTGCTGGATGACTTGGGATCCGTGAGGCCGACGGAGTGGCGGTGGGATACCGTGCGTTTGATCCTGAACACTCGCTACAACGAGAGCCGCACCACCATCATCACCACCAACTTCGCGGATGAACCAGCCGCCGGCGCTCCCGACCCCGATGCCAAGGTTTCAAAAACCTATTCCGCTGCGAAAACAGCAGCGCGCGACGAAACCCTCGGCGACCGCATCGGCGAACGCATGCGCTCGCGGCTGCACGAAATGTGCCGCATTGTCCGCATGAACGGCGCGGACTTCCGGCAGACGTTTCGCAGCGCGAGCTTTGGGTGAAGCGAGGGCAGAGGTTCGAGGTCAGATTGCAGAGGTAAACCCTTACCCAGTCTGAAAAGGTGTTTAGCTCCAAAGTCTACTTCTGCCTTCTGCCTTCCGCAATTCCCCTCTACAATCGGTTCGTGCTGACGGCGCGCATTGAATTCCATCCCGAGCATGATGCGGAAATCTTTTCTTCAATTCCCGCGTCTCCAGCCGTGTTCATGCTGCGCGGTGCCGATTCCTCCGAGCCGTACGTCAGCAAGACCGCCAACCTGCGGCGGCGCTTGCAGCGATTGCTTTCTGCTCCGGAAGAGCGCACGAAACGGCTGAACCTGCGCGATCGCGTACGGACTATCGAGTACACGCTGACGGGATCGGATTTCGAATCCGGATTCTTGCTTTATCAATTATTGCGAGCCGCGTTTCCCAAGACCTACGAGAATCGGCTGCGGTTGCGCTTTCCGCCTCTGGTCAAGCTGCATCTGGAGAACGAATATCCGCGCGCGACGATCACGACGCGGCTGGGACGGGCGTCGAGCAAGAATGTCTACTATGGGCCGTTTTTTTCTCGCGTGGCGGCGGAGAAATTTCTGAACGACGCGCTCGACTTCTTCAAGATGCGACGTTGCGTCGAAGACCTGAATCCTGATCCGAAGTTTCCCGGCTGCGTGTATTCCGAGATGAAAATGTGCCTTGCGCCCTGCTTCAAAGGCTGTACCGATGACGAATATCGCGCCGAGGTCGTGCGGGTGGAAGACTTTCTGGATTCGCGGGGCGAATCGTTGAAGCGGCAATTGGGCGCTGAGCGTGACGACGCTTCGACGAAGATGGCGTTTGAAGCGGCGGCCGCCCTCCATGCGCGGCTCGATAAGCTTGCTCCGCTGTTACAGCAGGTGCCTGAGGCGGTTCGGCGGATCGATCAGATGCACGCGCTGATCGTGCAGAGGTCGGCGCAGGCGGAGAATGTCGCGCTGTTTCGGGTGGACTCGGGCGCGATCGCGGGGCCGCTCGAATTCCCAATTTCTTCCTCCGAGCACGCCAAATCACAATCGATGGAAGCGCGGATTCAGGCCGCCCTCGCGACATTGCCCCCAGCCGAACCGGACGGCGTGGTTGAGCGCATGGAGCATCTCGCGATCCTGAAGCGCTGGTACTACCGGGGCAGCCGGGCGGGAGAAATATTCTTTGCCGGCGCGAACCACGCGCTGCCCATGCGCCGCATCGTGAGGGGGATCGCACGCGTGTATCGCGGAGAAGCGCCCGAAGCGGCGGAAACGCAGACGCAGGGTCCGGCGGGATAGTACAGAGAGTGAGGGCCGGTTGACTTGCAGCGCCGCTCCCGGTAAATTTGCGGAGCTAGTTCGCTCTTTCTAATATTGGGTTCGCGCATGATCGCAGCCCGGCGCAATGCCGATGCTGCGAGGGAAGCGGGTGCAAATCCCGCGCTGCCGCGCAACTGTAAGCGAGGACACAGCGGTCGTCCACTGGGAACCATCTTCAAATTGAAGACCTGGGAAGGACGCACGCATAACATGGACTGACAAAGTCCTTACTCGCAAGCCAGGAGACCGGCGCGATCCATCACCAGAAACCCCTTTCGCGTGCAAAAGGAGAATGGTATGGTCCGCTTCCGGGTTGTTTTTTCTGTGATTGTTTTTCTGTTGTCTGTGCCGGCGGCTCTCGCTGGCGAGCTTCATGTCAAAGTTGTCGATCCGCACTCGGCCGCAGTGGCTGGCGCGCAGGTCCTTGTCTACCGCGCCAGCGAGTCCTCGCCGCTGCAGGTCCGCACCAGTTCGGGTGACGGCACTGCCACCTTCAACGTGGATGTTTCCATTCTTCTGCGCGTGGAAGTTCTGGCGCCGGGATTCGCCGCTGCCCATGCAGATGCAGCGCCGTCTTCAACCGATGTGACTGTGGAGCTTAAAGTCGCAAGCGCGTCTGAAACTGTCATCGTCACCGCGACTCGCACTCCCGTCCCCGAGCAGGAAACGGCGAGCAGCATTTCGCTCTTGACCTCCGATGAGATCGCCAACATGCAGCCGGTCTCCTTCGGGGAAGCGGTACGCTTTTTGCCCGGAGCGGTCGTCAACGTGGCGGGACAGCGCGGCGGCCTGGGATCGTTGTTCGTGCGCGGCGGAGATTCCCGCTACAACAAAGTTCTGATTGACGGCGTCCCCATCAACGAACCGGGCGGCACGTTCGACTTCGGCACCGTTCCGCTGGCGCAAGCCGATCGCGTGGAATTTCAACGCGGCACACAGAGCACACTCTACGGCTCCGACGCGATGACCAGCGTGCTGCAAGTATTCACGCGCAATGGCACGACCGCAATTCCCGAACTGCGCTTCGGGGCGGACGGCGGCAACTTTGGGACCGCGCACGGATACGCTTCCCTGGCGGGCGCCCGCTCGCGCTTTGACTACAACGCCTTCGCCGATCAATTCCAGACCAACGGTCAGGGTCCAAATGCCGACTACGGGAATGCGCTGCAGGGCGGAAATATCGGCGTGCAAATCAGCCCGACCATTCTCTTTCGCTTCCGTACACGCCATTCGAATCGCCGCACCGGCGTTCCGGGAGAGTGGGATTTCAACGGGGCGCGGTTACTTCCGCCCGACAGCGATCAGCGTGCCCGCTCCAATAATTTTCTGGCCAGCGGGGAATTGTCGATTGCTGGACCTGGGCGCTGGCAGCATCGGCTGAGCGGATACGAATACAACACGAAGCGGCTGAATGAGGACAATGTGAAGGATCGGGGTTGCGATCCGAACAACGGCATTTTCCTTGACTGCCCATTCTCCTCGACTGCCCACATCAACCGCGCCGGCTTCATGTACCAGGGCGACTACACTCCGCGCAGTTGGGCGCAGACAACAGTCGGCTACGAGTTTGAAGACGAGAACGGACGCTTTTCATTCGGCTCACCGCCTGCGGTCGGTCTCCGGTTGAATCACGCCGCCTACGTACAACAACGCATCGCCTGGAAGCGGTTGCTGGCCATTGCCGGGGTGCGCTACGTCCATAACGAAACGTTTGGCGACAAGGCGGTCCCGCGCGTGGCGTTGAGTCTGCTCGCGTTGAAAGGTGGAAGCGTGTTTTCGGGAACGCGCTTGCGATTCTCGTACGCGACGGGGATCAAAGAACCGAAAATTGAGGAGTCGTTTGCCGGCGCGCCATTCAGCATTCCCAACCCGGACTTGAAGGCGGAAGAAAACCACGCTTTTGAAGCCGGCGTTGAACAGAGCTTGATTGCAGGTCGATTTTCGTTCAGTGCGATCTACTACAACAATCACTTCATCAACCAAATCGACTACAAGTGTTGTGATGAATCTTTTCAGGGCCAGTACATCAACATCAACCGCTCGATGTCGCAGGGGGCGGAAGTCCAATTTACGGGCCGCATCACTCCGCATCTTTCCTTGGACAGCGGGTACGTCTACACATCGACCAAGATCCTCGACGCACCACTGTGCACGATCGACAATTTTTGCGACCCATTGTTAGCGACCGGACAGCCCTTGCTGCGTCGCCCGAAGCACTCCGGAAACATCCTCCTCAACTACCTGGGATCGCGCTGGGGCGCGAATCTTGGCGGAAGCTTCATCGGTCGGCGGCCGGATTCCGATTTCCTCGGC
>JAYTFO010000321.1:0-4497 GCA_043734305.1 Acidobacteriota bacterium
ATGTCGATGAATCCCCATTTTCCCTTCACTTGAACGGCTGCCAGTCCCTCATAGAAGCATCTCGCGTTATCGAAAGTTGTTGGGATCGTGATTTTGCCAGCATGATCAATGTAACCCCACATTCCCGCTCTCTCAATCGGCAACGGCCCTTTCGACCTTGCTTCCCGAACGAGCGTATGCACTACCGGACTACCGTGAGCCGCTGGCAACAAAAAGATAGACCACACCGCGACGAGACATGTAACACGCATAACGAGTCCTGCCCTTAATTATATTCCGTCACTACTGAGAGTCGGTAAACCACTGATTTAAAAACCACCTTGGTAAAATCGGAGGCGTGGAAAAAAGCTCGTACGTCGGCCGCCGATTCTCTGTTTCGATGTACGGGTTGGGCAACCAAGCGATACATCTCAAGATCCAGGTTGGCTCCCCAAAGCCTGTTGAAGACGGAGGCTCTCGACAGCTACAAAATCATCTACAGTGCGTCGAGGTACTTGTGCGCGGGAACGCAGTAACAGGTCTGGTTGATGCTCTTCCCGTCCCCGCAGATGGCACCGATCGGATTGTACTGGTACCGATTAATGCCGCCGCCGAACTGCACGAGTCGAGTAGCGTACGGCCGAGCGGTCTGCCCAACCGTGGAGCAAATATGATAAAGTATCGCCAGTCGATTACCCTAAGCGACGCGGGCCGAACGCTGTATTGGAGTCTACAATGACCCTCACCAAAGAGCGGTTCTGCGGTTCTGATTACCGGTTTATCGCCGTATGCCTCGTTTTGCTCGCTGGAGCCACCTGGTATTCCGTGCGAAACTTCTATCGCGCCTTTCCGGAAGCCTCCATCGATTTCCGCTTGAGCCGCGCCGATGCGCAGGCTGGCGCCGGCCGTTTTCTCGCCGAACTGGGCTACAACGTCGCGAGCTACCGGCAGGCGACGCGCTTCAGCTTCGACAATAACGCCAAGACTTTTCTGGAGCGCGAAGCGGGAATGGAGCAGGCCAACCAGATCATGGGCAGCCGTATCAAGCTGTGGCGATGGTCTTACCGCTGGTTCCGGCCGCAGCAGAAGGAAGAGTACCGCGTAGACTTCACGACGCGCGGGGACTTGGCCGGATTCGAACACCTGCTTCCCGAAGAGGCGGCGCGTCCCGCCGCTACCGCCGAGCAGGCTCGTGCCATCGCGGAAGATTTTTTGCGCAGACGCCTTCAGCGAGACCTGGGTTCGCTCGAATTCGTGGAAGTTTCGGAGGTCGGGCGCCCGAACCGCTCCGATCGCGTATTCACCTGGAAAGAGCGCGATTTCAATCTGCACGACGCCACGAATCGATTGGGAATCACGGTCCTCGGCAATGAAGTGGGCGGTTATCGAGAGTACCTCAAGATCCCTGAACAATGGACGCGAGATTACCAGCGCCTGCGCTCGAAAAACGAGGTGGCCGGGGTCATCGACGCCGCCGTGACGGCGATTCTTTTCCTGGGCCTAATCGTCGTGCTCGTTTTGCGCGTGCGCCGGCAGGATGTGCGGTGGCGGCTGGCGGCAGTCGTCGGCGTGGTAGGCGCGACGCTGTCGCTTCTTGCTTCCCTCAACGAATTCCCGTTGCACGAATTCGGCTATCCGACCACCGATTCCTACGGCAGCTTTGTCGCAACCCGGTTGTTCTGGTCTGTGCTGGGCGCGCTGGGTTCAGGCTTATTCCTCTTTGTGCTTACGGCGGGCGCCGAGCCGCTCTATCGCGAAGCCTATCCGGATAAGATCTCGCTTTCGGGGCTCCTTCGGCTGCGCGGCGTCCGCACGAAGCGCTTCTTTCTCGGATCGATCCTCGGCATCTCACTCTGTGGCATTTTCATCGCGTATCAAACCGCGTTTTACATCGTGGCGAACCGCTTCGGCGCATGGGCGCCCGTGGACGTCCCCTACAGCAATCTGCTCAATACGCGCTTCCCTTGGCTGTTTGTATTGCTCGGCGGCTTTATGCCGGCGGTATTCGAGGAGTTCCTTTTTCGAATGTTCGCCATTCCGTTCCTGCGAAGGCTGGTGCGCTCGTTGGCCTTGGCGGTCGTGCTGGCGGGCTTCATCTGGGGATTCGGACATGCCGGGTATCCGAACCAGCCGTTTTACATTCGTGGTGTCGAAGTGGGAATCGCGGGGGTAGTGCTCGGCCTCATCATGCTCCGTTGGGGAATTCTTCCCGCGCTGGTGTGGCATTACTCGATAGACGCAATGTATGGCGCCATGCTACTGGTGCGATCCGAGAGCCTCTATTTCCGGCTCTCCGGAGCCGCCAGCGCGGGGATTCTGGTCCTGCCGATCCTGGTTGCGTTGGTGGCCTATTGGCGGCGCGGCGGTTTCGAACCCGAGAGCGGCCTCCTCAATGGGGCCGAAGCGGGGCCTGCCCAGGAACCCACCGTTATTGTTGTGCCCGAGCCTGCGACCCTGGAATACCGGCCCCTTACCGCGCGCCTGCGCGTGACGGCGCTGGTTTTCTTCGCTCTCGGTCTGCTCACGTTGCTCATTCCCACGAGCCGATTCGGTAAGTCGCCCGATTACCGGATCCCCGCCGGCCAGGCGGCCGCGGCCGCCGAAGCTTTTCTCCGTACTCAGGGCTTCGACCCCAGCGCCTTCCGCCACGTCACCTTCCCGGCCACGCACTGGAGCGGTGACGACAGCCTGGCGGGCAAGTACTTCCTGGAACGGCGTCCCGTGAACTTCGTCTCCAACCTCTTTGAGCGGTATCGCCCGGTCCAGCATTGGCTCACGCGTTATTTCAAATCACTCGATCAGGAAGAAGCCAGCGTGTCGGTGCATCCGGAGACGGGCACGGTGCTCAGCTTTGGGCACACGATTCCCGAGGACCGTCCCGGCGCGGATATTCCGCAAGATGCAGCGCGCCAGATCGCCTCTGCTTTCGCCGCCGCCCAAGGCTGGGATCTCACCGCCATGGAGTTAAAGGAGAGCACCTCCGAGAAGAAGAAGGCGCGGCGGGATCACACATTGGTGTGGGAAGCGCGTAACGGCGATCCGCGCAATGTCGATGAGGCGCACTACCGCGTGAGCATCGCGGTAGCCGGAGACCGGGTCTCGTCACTCCGCGGGTACTGGAAAATCCCCGAGGCTTACTCGCGCAGCCGCTCGCAACAGAATTCCCTGTCGATTGCGGTAACAGTGGCGCGGTTCACCGTCCCTTTTGGCGCCGTACTTTGCGCCCTCTGGTTGTTAATTCAAAACACTCGAAAAGGACTGGTGCGGTGGCGTGCCGCGGTCCGGCTGGCGATACCCGCGACGCTGCTCTCCGCGGTAAGCTTGCTGCTTTCCACCCAGCTCCTGTTCAAAGGGTACAAGACAGCCATTTCCCTCGAGATCTTCGAGGCTACTATGGCTGCTGGGTTATTGATGATCGTAATCTTCTGGTTCCTCATGCTCGGCGGTGCGTCGGCCTTCCTCATGTCGTTTTATCCGAATTCCACCTCCGCCTTGCGCACGGTCAACCGCAGAGTGCTTGGCAAGGATGCGGCGATCGTTACCCTGCTCGCGATTGGCCTTGCAGTTTTCCTGGACCAGGTGGCGGCCCTGTTGACTGCTCGATTCCACGCCTACGCGCTCTTTTCCATCATCAGCCCGGACCTGATCGTGAGCACCTTCCCGGCCATCACAGCCCTTGCCGGAGGGGTGCCCTCGGTGCTGCTGAACGCTGCCACAATCGCGCTGGCCGCGGTCATTGTCCAGAAGCTTCGGAAGCGTTGGATGCTTGTGCCGTTCGCGCTGCTGGCAATCTTCTTTTTTGACATCGGAGACGTCCGCACGCCGGGCGAATTCGCGCTCCAGTATGGTTTGTCCCTCATCACCATGGGATGCATTGTCGCGTTCTGTGTTTGGTTCGCTCGCAACAACTACCTTGCTTACGCGCTGGTTCTGTGGCTGTTGGCGCTGCGGCCGTCTCTGACGCAACTATTTGGCAATCACAATCCGGGGCATCAAGTGCAGGCTCTTCTGGTTACGACTGTCCTGGTTGCGAGCGCCGCTTGGGCTATATTGCCGTCCCTTCGGCGCGGCTCCGACACCGCTCGCGCAGCGGCGCAAGTCCCTTCAGTTTAATCACAATTATCTGGGTTCTCGTCTCGCAACCGGAGAGCTCGGCGCGACTTTATCTTTCACATGTCGTCCAGCACACTGCCGCAGCGCCCGCTGTGCGTTGGTAGCGGAGAGTTGAGCGCCTGCTAACCATCGCGCGGCAGCAAGGCGTCGCGGTAGTTCCACGTTACTGAAATAGGAGCCACGCGCCGGCGGCCATCATTACCGCTATTGGGCACGCAAACTCTCCTGGAAAGAAACCGCCGAGGAGTTTCGTACCTCCTGGGATAAGGTGCACGATGCGGTGGTCTATCTGGTGGCCGGGGGACCGGAGCATCGTGTCCTAGGGGCGATTCGCGCTATTGGCGTGGATGAGATTCAGTATGGCAAAGGGCACAAATATCTGACCTTGGTGTATCAGATTGACCT
>JAYTFO010000322.1:0-6330 GCA_043734305.1 Acidobacteriota bacterium
GTGTTCTTCGACTTCTGCGGCACATATAACTTTTCGATCTTCTGCAGATTCGCGCCGATCGCCGACTGCACTTCTCCCATCGCCACCTTGCGCATGGGCTTGTTCTTGGCCTGCTTGATCCCAATCAACGTCGCGTAACGCAGCTTATTGATGCCGGACTGGATCGTCAGCACTGCCGGCAGCGGCATGTCCACGAACTGGAAGAAGCCGGCCTCGAGTTCCCGCTTCACGCGAATACCGCCTTCATTTTTTTCGATCTGCATGATGATGGTCGCGTGCGGCCAGCCCAGAATCTCCGCCAGGATCACGCCAGTCTGGGCATATCCGTAATCGTCGGATTGCAATCCAGTGAAAATGAGATCAAAGGTTTCGTCTTTGATGGCGGCCGCGATCGCGCGCGCCGTGTTGTAGGCATCAAGCCCGACAAAGCCATCGCCGTCCAGATGAATCGCACGGTCCGCTCCCTTAGCGAGCGCTTCCCTCAACACTTGCTGCGCGCGCGCCGGGCCGGCCGTTACGACCACGACTTCGCCGGTATGCTTTTCCTTTTGGCGCAGCGCTTCTTCCAGCGCAAACGCGTCCGGCTCATTCACTTCGTAGGAGACATCCTCGCGGATCCACGTCCCCGATTCATTCAACTTGAGGGGAGCGTCTTTCTGCGGTACCTGCTTCATGCAAACCAGAATTTTCACAAAGGACTCCAGCCCTGCGCCTTTGCAGAGCGCAGGAAAACTAGCCAGTATAAATGAGCGCCACCATGGACACGAATCTCAGACGCAAGCCGGTCGTGGGTCAACTTGCGAAACAGTAACCACCGAGGGCACGAAGGTCCACGAAGGAAGACCGCGAAACTACCAGCCTTCGTGATACTTCGTGCCCTTCGTGGTTCAAGCTCTTTCTCGCCCTGGCATGAAACTGACCCACTCCCCGCAAACCGGTTCCCCCCACCCGCCAGTTCCGCACCGCCACTGAAGTAACCTTGACCCCCGCGGATCGCGTTGCGATGCTCATACCGTGACCCAGAAGTCCAAGACACCCAGCAAGCGCAACCGCGCTCCCCGCATCCGCGTCCCCAACAACGAACGCGCGATCTTCACGGTGGACGATTCCAAATTTGTGGGTGTGATCCAGAGGCTATCGCTAACCGGCGGGTCGGCCGTGCTCGCGAAGGGTCCCATCCCGCACGGCGCGATGGGGGAATTGATACTGAACACCGTGTATGGAAAAGTAACGGCTCACATCGAATTTCTACAGACTGGTGCCGACGCAACTCCGCTGGCCCAGGCATTCCGTTTTCTTGCCATGGACGACGACAGTTCGCGGCGGTACTCCGCAGCCGCTGAGCATATGGAGCGCGAAGGTTTCAGCGACGCCCGGGAAAAACGGACTGCCTTATCCGGACCGGCCAGTCACGGTTTGAGCCAACTGTTGTACAGTGTCCGTCGTCTGGCCGCGGGCATTTCTTCCCGCTGATCCGCACCGCAGTTATCCGCATCGCAACTAGCCCAGAAACGCCACGCTCTGCACGCCGGTGATCTCAAAGCGCTTCCGGCACCGGATGTTCTTGCAGGCCATCATGTCGTCGCGGCGCAGCATGTAGGACTGCGCTTTGGCGAACTTCGCGCGGTCGCGATCGTCGGCCCGCGGCGGCAGACTTTTTTTCTTAGTGCGCACCAGCCACTGAATTTCATACTCCCCGGGCTGTTGGCAATGCGGACATTTCAAGTTCGACAGCTTCTTTTCCGGCCGCTCATCAAAAAATTCGCGTTCATCCATGGAGGTCAGGTCTCGGGTCTTAGGTCTCGGGTCTTAGGTGCCGGGTCACAGGTCACTGCGACACTTCGGCTGCATCCTTCCGACCGCTTATGATTATTGCACTTTTGCGAGTTTCGGTGCGAAGATGCCCTCATGGCAGGCAAAACGAGGGCGGGCAAAAAGAGAAAGAAGAGAACCTTCACGGCCAGCAAGACCGTCCGCGAAATGGCCCGCGAACGAGTGGGAAGTCCCAAGCCCTCGCAGCTCGTCGTGGCAAAAAAATCCAAGCCGGAGAAGTACAAGCCCACGCTCGGGAAACTTCTGGAAGAGCAATGAACGGAAACCAGTTCGTCAGTTAAAGGCCACGGCTACGGGATTACTGCCTTGCTTCACAAGGACGCTGCACGTGGTTCCGTTCGTGTCATCGCAACCCGTCCAAGTGCCGAAGGTGGATCCATTGGCTGGCGTAGCCGTGAGTACGATCGTATCCCCGACATTGAATTGGGCGCCGCACGCTCCACTCGGACAGCTGATCCCGGTTGGCGAACTCGTGACCGATCCTGTGCCCGCACCGCCCAACGCGACGGTGACAACGCCCTGTGTCTGACTCCCGCCGGGGCAGAGCGGATTCGTTGAATCGTTGACGACGACGGTCGCATACCCAGTGACCAAATTGCCTCCGTCACTCATACTGGCCGAAACATTGGCAAAACCGCAGACATTGCCCGGCTGCGGGGACACGACACCACCACTGATCTGGAGCAGTTGCGGGACGTCCGTTTTCCACGTCACCTTGGCGGTGATATCCCGAGTATCGGGTGGATGAATATAAGTGCCGAGAGCAGTGAACACACCTCGCGCAGTTGGATCCGGGGTTGGGAAAGTGAACCCGGTGGGGCTAATCGCGATGCTCACCAGTTTGAGCTCGTGCATGCAGCTCAGGAAATTCATTGCCGCAAACACGACCGCTGTTCCCAGCACGCGCCGCAGCCACCGTTCATTCATACCAATCACTCCTGCCAGGCGAGCCTAACGCTCGTCTCACGGTCGAAGAAGAATGTGCAATCTAGTCGATGAAGGCCTAAAAAGCAAGCCGATCAGAACCACGGCACTGCCTCAATCCGCCTTTCTCTGCGTCTTTTGCGGATTTTCTCTGCGACCTTTGCGGTTAAAGTCTCTCGCACTCGCCAGCCTTACTTCTTCGGCCGCGACTCCGGCGGCACCAGCCCCGCGATCCTGTAATACCCGACCAGCTGTCCATAATGCTCGCCGGAATGTTCGAGCAGGCCCCACGCCATGTCGGACACTCGCACTTGCTGATTCGCAAATGGATCCACCACCAGATCGCTCAGTCCCTTGTCGCCTTTCATCTTGATGGCCGCAGCGCCGTCCGCGAACGCTTGCTTCACGAAGGCGACGACTGCAGCCTTGGTCTTGTAGTCCGCCCGTTTCGGATCTTCTTCCGCCGGCATCTTTTTCCCGGTAGCCGGATTCGTGAAATAGTAGTTTGCATTCGCCGCGTGCAGTAGTTGCTCGGCGAAGCTGCGCTGCGCCGGCGTTGGCTTGAAGTCGTATTTGTCTTCCGGAAAGTCTTCCGCCATTGCGATCAGTTTTCGCCCCACGTCGTTCCAGGTATCGAGCAGAGCCTGCGACGGGCTGACCGCGGGCTTCGGCGGCGTGTCTTTTTTCGGAGCATCCTGAGTGTAGGCAGGCAACGCCAAAACGGCCGCCGCAATGGTGAGGACGATCAATCGCACAAGGTTCTTCATATGACGTGTTCCTCCAAATTTATTGAGCCGCAGTTGCCGTTGCTTTTGGGTGGCGCAGCGGTTTACCGCTGCGATCTATCGAATCTTTGACACGGGCTTTAGCCCCCGAGGTCGAGGTCTTCTATTCTTAGCCTCGCAGTTGACTCCGAAGACTGCGATCGGGCTGTCCCTCAGCGGCTGAAGCCGCGATGGAAGTAAGCCTGTATCGCAGCGATGAACCGCTGCGCCACCCAAACGCCTTCCGCTTCCATGACCAACCTCCGGCTCCTAATTTCCAGCCCCCTGCACAATGCTCTCGAACGAACCGAACCCGATTCCAAGTTCCGAGCAAACCGCATGGTGCCGGTCAAACCGATTCTTGGTTGCAAGTACTTTACGCCCGCGGAGCCCTCCACGCCCATAGCAGGCCCAGCGGAATACGGGAAGCGGATCGTCCGTTCCGAACAAAAGCCGGTGGTGCAGTTCAGGATGACGCCGCAGTCGGAACAACATCCCCAGCCGATTGGGCAGGCTGAGTGCAGAGATGTCCGAGAAAAAATTGTTGTAACCGTGCGCCAGGTCAAGAAATGTCTGATAAAACTTTTCGGAAAAAATCAGGCCGTGACTGCATCCGTGCGCCGCTATGATACTCACGCCTTCATCGAGCGCCACGCGCAATTTGTTCGGATCGCCCGCCGACTGATCCGTGCCAATCAGGCTGAATTCAAATCCCACGTGGCTCAACAGCGGAATCTTCAGCCTCGCCAGTTCCCGATAGAAAGGAATGTGCCGCCGGTCGCCGGGATCGAAGTGCTGCGCATTGGGCAGCCACTTGATCAGCTTCGCGCCCGCTTCGGCGCAGCGCTGAAGTTCGTCAACGGCATCGCGCCGCTCTGGATTCACCGACGCTCCCGCCCAGAAGTCATCGGGATACTCCCGGGCCAGATTCAAAACATAATCATTGGAGATCAGGAACTCAGTCGCCTGCTCATTCAGCTTGCCCGCCGAGTCGTACACTCCATCCATGCCGAGCAGCACGGCGCGTCCGACTTTTTGCGAACTGCGCAATTCGGAAAGAAGATTCGCGACATACTTGGCATTCGATTTTTCCGCCTGCTTCAGGTCGAGTCCCTGCTGCCAGATCAGAAATCTGAACAGCGGACTCTTTAGCATTTTGGGAGAAACGTAGCAGCCATTGCCGCCGCTAGGGAGAGCGGCCAGGTGGACGTGGCAATCCGTCAGTTTCGATTGCGTTGCCGGCAGGGAACTCGGCGCAGTCATCCAAAGCAGTCTACACCGAGTAGGAAACGTCCTCGCCGCTCGCGTCACGGAAGAGCACGCTGGTTGAAGCCACTGGCCCGGGCGACTTGCTCCCGCGCCGCATGGCGACGATTCCGGTGCGCACCATTTCCATCACACCATACGGACGCAGCACATCCAGCAGTCCGTCGATCTTGTCTTCCGCGCCGGTGATCTCGATGGTCAGCGAGTCGGGCGCGACATCGACCACGCGCGCGCGAAACACGCCCGCCAGTTCCAGTACGTGCGAGCGCGCTTCATGAGTGGCGGCGACTTTGATCATCGCGAGGTCGCGTACGATGGACGATTCGTTGGTGATGTTGTCCACTCGGATCACGTTTACTAGTTTGTACAAATTCGCCTCGATGCGGCGCGCCTGGTCATAATCGGCGTCGACCGTGATAGTCATGCGCGAGACTTCGGGTTTCTCGGTTCGTCCCACGGTAAGCGAATCGATGTTGAACGCGCGACGCCGAAACAGCGACGCAACCCGCGTCAGCACGCCCGGCTTGTTCTCCACGTAAACGACAAATGTGTTCATCATAAATTTGCGGCTCCTCGCGCAAGTCGCGGCTAAAGCCGCTCTCAATTAGGAGTGCCTGATCGCAGCGCTGAAGCGCTGCGCCACCCAAATGCGCGTGCTGATCTTGTTTTTGGGTGGCGCAGCGGTTTACCGCTGCGATCACCTGATCCATTCACATGGGCTTCAGTCCCTGAAAGCGCCCTATTCGTCCGTCGCTGTCTCCACAATCGGGCTCGGCCGGCGGATCATCTCATGCAACGCCGATCCCGCCGCCACCATCGGATACACCGTGTCTTCCTGCTCGACGTGAAAATTAATCAGCATCGGCCCATCGTGCCGTCGCGCCGCTTCCACCGCCGGCACAACTTCGGAACGCGAACGCACGGTCGCAGCCTTGATGCCATAGGCTTCGGCGAGCTTCGCAAAATCCGGATTCAGCAGCGGCGTCGCCGAATAGTTGCGTTCGTAGAAAAATTCCTGCCACTGCCGCACCATCCCGAGGAAACCGTTGTTGATGATCGCAATATTGATTTTCAGATTTTCCTGCACGATCGTCGCCAGTTCCGACATCGTCATCTGAAATCCGCCGTCGCCCACAATCACCCAGACTTCCGCCTCCGGGCGCGCGACTTTCACTCCGATCGCCGCCGGCAAAGCGAATCCCATCGTGCCCAGCCCGCCCGAAGTAATCAGGCTGCGGGGTTTTTCATGCTTGTAGTACTGCGCTTCCCACATCTGGTGTTGTCCGACGTCGGTGACCACAACCGTGTCGGCGTCGCGAGTTTGCCGCCAGATGTCGTTGATGACGTGTGCCGCGTAGAGATGCCCGTTGTCCGGCAAATTCTGAATGTCGCGGACAGCGGCGTCTCCCTTCAGTTGATCAATCGAATCCAACCACTCGCTGCGATCGGGAGACTCGATCCGCGGCAGCAACTCATGCAGCACTTCCCGCAGATCGCCCACCAGCGCGACATCGACTTTCACGTTTTTGTTAATCTCCGCCGG
>JAYTFO010000323.1:0-2608 GCA_043734305.1 Acidobacteriota bacterium
TAGATTCCGTTTTAACGGGTGCAGAGCGCGGGAGTCATCAGCAGGCCTGCGATGGCATACTACGTGCGTTCTGGACTTCTAAGTTCCAGTCTGTCAAAAGGGAGAAATAATGCTGCGGAATTCAATGAGCCGGCTGATCATCTGCATGTTGCTGATCCTTGGTGGTCCGAGTGTCAATGCAGGCGAGGGAGACCACCGAGATCGCACTCTCAGAGTGATGACGCGAAATATGGATTTGGGGTCCGACTTCGGGTACATCTTTGAAGTGCTGGCGACAACTCCGAACGACCAATCCGCATTGTTGCTGGCGATCACTAGGACCTATCTGCAAGTGCTTGCAAGTAACATCCCAGCACGTGCGGATGCGTTGGCGGCTGAAATACAGGTCACGCAACCTGACCTGGTGGCGCTGCAAGAGGTAAGTACGATCAGTTCTGGTCCGTTCGGTGCGGCCGCGACAACCGTGGTCGAGGACCAGCTTGACGCCCTGCTCGATGCCTTAGAGAAACGCGACTTGCACTATGCCGCGGTAATTATCAACAAGAATGCTGACGTGACGCTGCCGTCGCTCGATGCTTCATTCCAGAACCTAGTGGAAGTGCGCTTGGTCGACCATGACGTGGTACTTGCACGCACCGATCTTCCCAGGTCTGAATTCAAGTTAACAAATTTTCAGAAGGGCAATTTCGCCGCAGCCGTTGTGTTGCCAATTGCTGGGGCAAACGTCACTTTCCCTAACGGCTGGATCGCCATTGATGCGAAGCTCCGCGGGAAGACGTATCGGTTCGTCAATACGCACCTGTCGACGGCCAGCTCGGTGCAGGCGGCGCAAACGCAAGAACTTCTGAGCGGCGCCCTAAGTACCGACATTCCGGTCGTTCTCTCGGGCGACTTGAATTCCGATGCTCACGCGCCGAGTTTCTCCAATGGGCCGGCGTACGGCATGCTCGTCAGCGCGGGGTTTCTGGACGTGTGGAATATGATTCATCCCACCGACCCGGGGCTAACCTGGCCGCTATTCGGAGAGGATCCGGCGTTCGGGCCAACGTCGCTCGTTGAGAGAATTGACCTCATTCTTGCAAAAGGCAGGGGGATTCAAGCGACGGCCATTTTGCGCACCGGAACAACAGCACCATTTGCGTCCGATCACGTTGGATTGGTGGCGGATTTCACGCTGTTTCCGTGAGGGGAAACGTCTTGATGTGCGATTTTGGCACGCTACCGATTGCCTAGATCGGATCAGGCAATCGCGCGGACCCGTGATAACCTGCCGCGCTATCGGTAGCCGCGCCGAAACTCTATCCGATCGGTCTTCTTAGTGCCAAAGTGCCGCCCTGTACATCCTATAGGAGGCAAAACAACATGTCCCGCGTCCGCCCTGTTAAGTTTGTTCACGTTGTCTATCGCACGCGCCGCTTCGAGCAGATGCTGGCGTGGTACCAGACCGTGTTCGACGCCAAGGTTCAGCACCAGAACCCGGCGCTGGCCTTTCTGACCTACGACGACGAACACCACCGTTTCGCCTTCGCCAACCTGTCGGTGCTGCACCCGGACCGTGCCGAGACCGACAAGCAGGGTCTGATCGGTGTCGACCATGTTGCCTACACCTACGCGTCTCTGAACGAACTGTTCGAGAACTATCTGCAACTCAAGCCGAAAGGGATTCTGCCGTACTGGTGCATTCATCACGGCGTGACAGTATCGATGTACTACGCCGACCCCGACGGCAACCAGATGGAGTTCCAGGTCGACGCCTTCGACTCCAACGACGAAGCAAATGCCTTCATGTGCGGGCCGACAAATGCTGCGAACCCCATTGGAGTCGAATACGACCCTGAAGAGTGGGTAGGTCGATTGCGCGCCGGCGCTCCCGTTTCCGACTTCCTAGTACGCCGTGTGCACGAACCGATTTCGCCGATTCGGGGCGCGATGGAACGCCCTTCCTGAGTTGACCACGGCGCAATTCAATCGCTCGCGCAAATCGAAACGAAGCTTAGAGGAGCGCGCTCGTGGGTCGTTGCGGCCCAACCAGCTCCTGCGATGGTCTGAGTCCGGCCAACTTCGGACGTAGCGCCTTGCGTTCTACTGGCGTCGTTGGTGGGGCCCAACCCGGCGTTGAGCGCGGCTGCATCGGGAAAATGGGAGACTCATGATGGAACAGATCGTAGTAGATCCGCGACAACCCAACGCGAGGACTATCGGGGTTGTCTATCTACTCTACTTCCTGACGGCGTTCTTCGGCTTGTTCCTCACAAAAGGAGTGGTGGTTCCAGGCGATGCCGCAGCTACCGCGACGAGCATACTGGCGCATGAGGATTTGTATCGGTCAGGTTTCGCGGTCGGCCTAATCGCGAACGCGATCTACATTTCTGTGACGGTTCTTTTTTATAGCTTGTTTGAACCGGTGAACCGAAGCATGTCATTACTCGCGGCATTCTTCAGTCTTGTAGGGTGCTCCATTCAGATCTGTGCCGGCGTCTTGCAACTCGCTCCCTTGGTCATTCTTGGAGACAGCCAATTGTTAAGCGCTTTCAAGGTGGAGCAGCTGCAAGTGGCGGCGCTTCTGTGCCTCAAACTGTACTCCCAGGCATTCAGCATTGCCCTGATA
>JAYTFO010000324.1:0-22147 GCA_043734305.1 Acidobacteriota bacterium
TGGGCGCGCTCGGCGACGCGGCGGGCGAACTCCTGCGTGCTGGTCACGTCGTTCAGTTGTACGTTGTCGAGTTGTTGCCCGCCGGAGGTGAAGTGAACGTGCGCATCGTTGAACCCGGGGACGAGGCGCTTCCCTGCCGCGTCTTGCACACGGGTGTTGGGTCCGTGCCAGGCGTCAACTTCCTGATTGGAACCGACGGCGACAATGCGATCGCCGAGAATGGCGACGGCTTCCGCTTCGGGATGCGCTCGATCGACGGTCCAGACGCGGGCGTTGCGGATGATAAGGTCGGCGGCGGGTTTGGATTGGGCGAAAGCGCACACCGCACACACGAGAAGGATTGCGGTCTTCAGGAAATGCCGTTTCATTCTTTCCTCCGGGACAGGCCCTCTTGTAGACACGCGGCTTGCCGTCGGCTTGCCGCGTCTCTGCCATTGAGTTCAGCGGGTGTTAACGTTCGCCCCATTTCAGTTTCGTGCTCAGCACTTCGAAAAATGTCTTGCGGAAACGCAACAGCTTGGCTGGATGTTCGGCTTTCACGCAGCGGATGGAGTCGCCGTCGCTGACCGGCATGCCTACCTGACCATCGAGACTAAGGTAAGCCTGTTCTTCGCCCGTCATGACCTGGATTTCGATTTCCACGCTGTCGCGCACAACGACGGGGCGATGCGTGAGTCCGTGCGGGGAGACGGGTGTAATCACGAAGGCGTCGACGTCGGGTTTCAGAATCGGGCCGCCGGCACCGAGGGAATATGCGGTGGAGCCGGTGGGGGTCGCGACGATGACGGCGTCGGCTCGATAACTCGAAACGAATTCCTTGTCCACGAATAGTTCGAAATGATTCAGGCGCGCGATGGCGCTCTTGCTGATGACAATGTCGTTCAAGGCGATGTGGGTTGCGACGGCCCCGCCCGCGCGCACCAGCGAACAACTCAACATCGCGCGACTGTCCACCATATATTGGTCTTTCGCGATCGCCTCCAGAGCAGGATAAAGATCATCGAGAGCGAGCTCGGTGAGGAATCCTAACGTGCCGAGATTGACGCCCAGGATCAGCGTTCCCGCACGGCAAACGGCGCGGGCTGCAGAAAGAAGTGTGCCGTCGCCACCCAGCACAAGTGCGAGGCCTGGAGCCCGCTCTCCCATGTCACTGCGCGCAACTACCTCGGCGGATGACGAACAATACTGTGCACTCTCAGTGTCGATCAGTACCTTGTAATTGCGCTGGGTCAGCCATTGGTAAAGCGGCGGCAGAATGTCGGACAATTCCGGGCGGTCGGGCTTCGAGATGATGGCCACGGTCGCCGAGCGGGGAGTGGTTTTAGGAGCTTCAGGCATCGGACACACGATTGTACAGGGGAAGGGCGAGGTTAGAGGTGAGAGGTGAGAGGTCAGAGCGCAGAGGTGAAGACTAACCACTGCGATCCGCTTTCACCTCTGCAATCTGACCTCTCACCTCTGACCTCGCCCGAACTCGCCATACAGCAGGAACTCGCGATTTCCTTCCGCGCCGAGTATGGGAGACTCAGTGGAATCGGTGTGGGTCGCGCCCAAAGTACGCAGTGCCGCCTCGACCTTTACCAGCGCGGACTGCTGGGCAGCCTCATCCCGCACAATTCCGCCTTTGCCGACCAGGGTACGGCCTACTTCGAATTGCGGTTTCACCAGGGCGACAAGGCAAAAAGGCCGCACGGTATCGGATCTCACAGCTTGAATTACCGCAGGCAGCACGATGGTCGCCGAAATAAAAGATACATCCATGGCGACAAAATCGATGGGCTCAGGCACTTGATCGCGAGTCAGATAGCGAGCGTTGGTCTTTTCCAGAAGGCGCAGGCGAGGATCGTTACGAAGGTGGAATTCCAGCTGCCCGTAACCGGTGTCGACGGCAATCACGTGGCGCGCGCCGTGTTGCAGCATGCAGTCGCTGAAGCCGCCGGTGGAAGCGCCGACGTCGAGGCAAGTCTTGCCGGCAAGATCGATCTGCCAGTGCGCAAGAGCCTTCTCCAGTTTGAGTCCACCGCGGCTCACGTAGCGCAGGTCTTCTCCCAGCAAGCGCACGGCACAGTCGTTTTCGACTGCTGCCCCGGCTTTTTCTATTTTCTGTTCGTTGACGAGGACTTTGCCGGCGAGAATCAGCGCGTGCGCACGTTCGCGGGAAGGCGTGAGGCCGCGTTCCACCAGCAATTTGTCGATGCGCGTCTTCACTGGCTTGCGGTCACATTGCATTCCGGGGCTTGCATAAGATGGTGTCAGCACCCGATGCGGTGCAGAATGTTGAACCAATTTGGTAAGAGAAGGTTACAGGAATTACGTCCCCGTTTTGCACAGAGTTTTCCACGATGATGTTGAAAAGTGTTCCGGTGCTGATGAAAAGTTTTCAAACAAAAGCCGTCCGATGAAGGACGGCTTGAAAATGTTTGCTCTGTATCCAGAAAAACTTTAGCCCGCAAATTCCTGCAGCAGCTTCTCATCAATGTCGAAGTTCGCGTGAACGTTCTGCACGTCATCCTGATCTTCGAGCGCTTCCAGCAAACGGATCATCTGCGTGGCCTGCTGACCTTCAAGCTTAATGTAGTTCTGCGGCACCATGGTGACGCTGGACGACGCAGGAGTGATGCCGGCCTTCTTCACGGCCTCGAGCACGCCTTCGTAGGCGGAAGGCTCGGTGATGATCTCCCAGTTCTCGCCCTCGTCCTTCAAGTCTTCGCCGCCCGCTTCCAGGATGATGTTCATCAAATCATCTTCCTTGGCAGCGGATTTCGGGATCACGATGTCGCCCTTCTTGTGGAACATCCACGAGACGGCGCCAGCTTCGGCCATGTTGCCGTTGTTCTTGCCGAAGGCGTGACGGATCTCGCTCACGGTGCGGTTGCGGTTGTCGGTGGAGATTTCGGCGAGCAGCGCAACCCCGCCCGGGCCGTAGCCTTCGAGCGTGAACTCTTCGTACGTCAAGCCAGGCAGTTCGCCTGTGCCGCGCTGGATGGCGCGCTTGATGTTGTCGGCAGGCATGTTCTCCGCCTTAGCCGCCAGGATCGCCGTGCGCAGCCGCGGATTCATATCGGGATCGCCGCCACTCTTCGCGGCCATCGCGATTTCCCTAATGAGACGGGTGAATATCTTGCCGCGCTTAGCGTCTAGCGCGCCCTTTTTGTGCTTGATTGTGGCCCACTTGGAATGGCCGGACATAGCGATACCTCGATCTAATGACCTTGAATTGCGCTCTTGATTAAGAAGTCGCCCACGGAGGAAATCACTGGATAGCCTCGACAAAAACTGGTCAGGCGAACAGAGATTATAGCATGGGGTGCTGTCTTTGAAGGGGCGCGCCTTCAGGCGCGGTGTAACAGCGGAGGTAATCGCTCTGAGTGACCGCCGGAGTCATCAACCAAAACAACACTCAAATCAATAGCATGCGATACCCTTGTCTGGCTGCCAAATGCCTGCCAAATCACTTGAACGCCAACTGTCCGAACTGGAGCAGGCTCGCTACCGCTTTGGCCCCGGCGAAGCAGGACGTGTCGTCAGACTCCTGAGTTCGTTAGCTGCTGTCCGATTTCCTGATGCGCCGTCCCTGATGCGCTTCCACGAAGCCCTGCTCTTCCTGCGAGCTTTCCCGCAGGGAGCGACCGTAGTCCGCAAATCCGAAAAGCTACTTAACACTTTCTGGAAGAGAGTGGCAAAGCTTCGCGCAAGGGGCGAGGACCTGAGTTCATGGGACACATTCGAGTTCGCGGGCGTTGCAGGTACGTCAATGGAGGACACGCTCAGCTTCGACGTCGCGCGCTGGCTGATCCGGCGCATGCCGGGCAAAGTCGAGATCGCTTGGGACAACTACGAGCCTGGCCGGGCAGAGGGCACAACATGGCCGCGCTTCATGCCGCTGCTCGAAGACGATGCTTTCGTCGAGGCGGACACGCCTTGGCGTCAGTGGCTGGAAGCGGCGCAGGGAAAGCAAGGTAGCGCGGAGTGGTTGATTCGGCGGTTTGAGGAACTGGCGATTCCGGAGCGGGACAAGGCTGAATTTTACGATTCGCTCCGGTTACCGTTGCGGTGGGATCTCGGCAACTCGCGCGTGACGCGGACGCGGAACTGGAAGACAGGGCCAGACGCGGCAAGCCGCGTCTCTACTCCGGATTTCAACAGGCCGAACTTCGTCCCAAAGATTTTTTATCACGATAAGCCTCTCATCAGCCGCAGTGAAGTTTCGCTCGCGGAGGAGTTAGGGAAGAAGCCTCCGGCGTTCATCAAGCTGTCGCGCAAGGACGGCGAAGGTGCGATGGATGCGATCCGCGAAGTGATGCTGGTACGGTATCGCGAACTTTATGGGACGACTCTGGGCGATCCGGTGTCAGTGGTGCGGGCGGATGTCGGGCGCGGCGTATCCATTCATTTGTGGAACCTGCCGCCAGAGCGGCGTTTGCCGTTGCGGGCTTATGTTGCAGGGTTCACCTGGAAAAATGGCGTGCCCGTCAATTACATCGAAGCGATTGGGCTTTGTAAGTGGATGGAAGTGGGGTTCAACACTTTCTACACATTCCGGGGCGGCGAAACGGGATGGATCTACGCGCAGGTGCTGCGCTGCCTTTGCCATCTGATGGGGACGACCTGTGTTTCGGTGTATCCGTATCAGTTGGGGCATGACAACGAAGAGGCGATTGAGTCGGGCGCGTTCTGGTTCTATCGGAAGCTGGGATTTCGGCCGGGGAGTCCCGAGTTGTTGCGGCTGGTGCAGAGTGAAGAAAGAAAGATCGCGGCCAATCCGAAGTACAGAACTTCGGCGCGCACGCTGCGGCGACTGGCAGCGTCGCACGTGTTCTACGAATTGCCGGGGAGTGAAGTCGAGGCGTGGGATCGATTCTCCACGCGCAACATTGGGCTGCATGTGAATTCTCGAATGGCTCGGGACTTTGGCGGAAACGCTCGACGAATGCGGACGGAGTGCTCTCGTGCGTTAGCGCCCAAGTTAGGAGCAAATACTTCGTCGTGGACGGCGATCGAGAAGACAAGCCTGGAGAACTTCGCAACCGCGCTGGCGCTGGTTCCCGATCTTGCTTCGTGGACGCGCGATGAGAAGGCGTTGCTGGCACGCATCATCCGCGCGAAGGCAGGGCGGGATGAGATGCAGTATCTGCACCTGTTGCAGGGCCATCACCGATTGCGAGACGCGCTGTTGACAATCGGGTCGTAGCGCACTTTCGCCGCACGCCCACACGACTTCCCTCTTAGAAGAATTGTCATCCTGAGGGCGCCGCACGTTGGCGCCCGAAGGACCTGCTGTTATTCGCCGCATGGGAAAGCAGGTGCTTCGCTCCGCTCAGCATGACAATTGTCTAGGGGGTGGTCGCCTTGGAAATTCGTCGCGCTTTGTACGCGTACAGCACGGCCAGCAGCGGCGGCGCCAGCAAAAATCCCCAGAACGGGATCGCAAATCCCAACACAATCGGTACCAGGATCGCGGCCCACATCGGCACTTTGGCGGCGCGACGCATGATGTAGGGCTGGAGCAGCAGGCCGTCCACGACCACGATGACCGCGTACAAAATTAGAACATAGAGCGGATGCTCCCAGTCCTGCCAACGAATCAGCGCCGACAGCACGGGACCAAGCAGGCTGAGCACAGGTCCCAGGTGCGGGACGACTTGGAGGGCAGCGGCGAGCAGCGCCCACAGCGGAGCCCACGGCACTTGGAGGATCCAGAGACCGACGAACCACAGAAGGGCAACGGCGATTGAATCCTGAATTTGGCCGACCGCCCATTTCTTCAGCGCGGAGCCGGTTACTTGAATGTGCTCTCGAGGGTCCATGAAATTTAGATTCAAGGCTTCTGCAGGTACGGATTCCCTTCCCTTTCGTCTCCGATGGTGGTTTTTGGTCCGTGGCCTGGAATCACGACAGTATCGTCTGGAAGGGCCAGCACGCGCTGATGGAGGGAGCGCATGATCTTTTCGAACGAACCTCCGGGGAGATCGGTGCGCCCAATGCTGCCCGCAAAGAGCGTGTCGCCCGCGATGAGTAGTTTCTCGCTCGGAAAATAAAGACAGACGCTGCCTTCGGTGTGGCCCGGCGTATGGAGCACGTTCGCCGACAGGCTTCCCGCCGACAAATTTTCTCCGTGGCCAAGTTCTGCGTCGATCTTTACGTCGCCGGGCGCCGCCATTCCTACCCAGGTCGCCTGTACGTCCAGCATTTTCAACAGAGCATAATCATTCTGATTGAGCAGGATGGGTGCGCCGGTCAGCGCGCGCAGTTTCATCGCTCCGCCTACGTGGTCGATGTGAGCGTGCGTGATGACAATCTGTTTCACTTTCAAATTGTGCTTGGTGATGATGGCTGTGATGTCGTCAATGTCGTCGCCGGGGTCGATGACCATCGCCTCACGCGTGGTTTCATCGCCGATGACGGAGCAGTTACACTGCAGCGGGCCGACTGGGAGGATTTCGTGAATCATTAGGAGGCAGTTCTCAGTTCCTAGTTCTCAGTTCTCAGTGACGATGCGGGCGGCAACTCTCAGGTCCGATTGGTTCTCCTGAGAACTGAGAACTCGGGGCTGATAACTGTCTTCTTCAGGCTACAGTTTTCTTGATAACTTTTCTTCCAAATTCGTGGGCTACCGAAGGTAGCCTGCGCACCTGTTCGCGCGCCCGATCGATGGACTCGCGCACTGCTTCCGGATGCCGTCCGGTGATGGCAGCGATTTCAGGCAACGAGAAGCCTTCGATTCCGTAGAGCAGGAACGCTTCGCGGTCAGTGCGGTTGGCGCCGCGCAATGCGGCCTGCACCAGCGCAACCATTTCGTCGGAGTAGGCGGCTTGCTCGGGCGTCGTCAAGCGGCGGTCTGGGATGGAATCTCCCTGGGTCCAGATTTCATCGGGCTGATGAAATTGCAGGACGGCTTCGTCCGACGCTTCGACGTTCTGCCTTCGCCGGCTGTCTTCCAGATGGACGGCCGATTCGAGATCGTTCTGGCGAGCGCTCAACTCGTTCATAGCCCGGATCGCCAGGTGATAGAGCCACGGTTCCAGCGCAAGTTTTTCGGGACGATCCCCGTCCGTCAACGCCCGGGCGATTACCTCGTCGACTACTTCGTTGGTGGAAAGCCCGTCAGCCAATTCTTCCGCGGCATGCCGAAAATAGAGTTCGCGATCCACGAAGCGTTGCAGCCGAGAGAGATTGGCATCCACGTAGGAACGCACGTCGTCAGGTGAAATGGTAGGCGGGAGTACGGCGGCCATGGTTTGTTCGAAGGGGACGCCCGGCTCCGGAGAATCGTGTGCCGTGCCTTTCGCACGCCGCCACTTGTGGCTGGAGCGCAGCATATCCTTGTGGCGCGTAATCTGTTGCGTCAGTTCGTCGAAAGCGTTCTTAATGGCCAGGGTTGCCCTGGTCGCATTTTCCTGCGCGGCTAACTGTCCGGAGGGCAAGCGCAGGTTGAGAGAGACATGGATTTCCTCGCGAGGCGGGTTGTGCTCCAGAGTCGCTTTCAGATGCACCAAGTCCGGGCGGAAGACCTGAAGACGCCTGCGCAGTTTCTCGATCTGGTGGTTGATTTCTTTTTCGATGTCGGGAGTTTTGTGAACCTTGTAACTAACGTGGACATTCATGAGAGCCTCGAACGCGGGAAGAAAATCCCGTGAAGCTTCAGTCCTAAACAAGCCAATTGTACACCCGCCAGAAACGGCTGGAACCAGCACTTTCGAGCGGGCGGCCAGCCTATTTGTAGTACTCCGAATTCTGGGTTACGCCCGGCGGCAATGCCGGGAACGGCGGAAATTCCTGGGACGCGCCTTTGAATAGCGCAACCGTCTGTTCGGCACGACGCGTGCCGTCATGGACCGCAATTTTGTGCGGAGAGTCGGGCGAATACCCTTCCCATAGCGACACCCCGGCATACGCGCCGTCCTTGCGGAGGATGTAATACGTCATGTCGAGGAACTTCAGCCGGCTCATATCGTTGTTGTAATTGCGGGCGATACGTTTCAGCGCATCCATCCCCGCCTCTTGCGGCGACATGCCATGGCGCATATTTTCGACGATGGTATGAGCGCCGGCCACTTTGATGTTCTCTTCTCCGGCGCCGGTCGCGCCTGCGGAACCCACGTCCTGATCGGTGTAGCAACCCGCGCCGATGATCGGAGAGTCGCCGCAACGTCCGGGCAACTTGAAGGCCAGGCCGCTGGTGGTGGTGACGCCGGACATTTCGCGTTTCTCATTCAACACCGAGCAGTGAATCGTCCCAGTAGGCGGGAAGATGACCCGCCGAATCGCTGCCATGCGGAATTCGGGTTCGATGCCAATCGCCGCAGCCCGCTCTTCCATGCGGCGAATTTTGTCCTGCCAGAGTTCGGAACGCGGCGCAGTGTCGGGAGCTCTCCATTGCGGAGAAGCCAGACCCGGCCCCCACCAGTCGTCGTTGGAGTGAAACTCCTTCCACAGTTGCCATGTCTTGCGCGAACGTTCGGTGAGCAGGTTCTCGCGCGGGAAGCCCATAGCGACCGCGAAACGCTCAGCACCTTCGCCGACCAGCATGACGTGTCCAGTGTGCTCGAAGACTGCCTTCGCAACCAGCGAGACATTCTTGATGTTGCGGACTCCGCCAACCGATCCGGCGCGCCGTGTCGGACCGTGCATGCAGCAGGCGTCAAGTTCGACGACCCCTTCCTCGTTGGGCAGCCCACCCAGGCCGACACTGTCTTCGAGGGGATCGTTCTCCGGGCCATTGACGACGCGCATGGCGGCATCGAGCGTGTCGCCACCACCTTTCAAAAAACGATAGGCATCGTCGAGATAGGGGAATCCATTGTTGGCGCAGACGATGATGGCACGCTGGGCGGCGCGCGCAGGCTCAGCGTGACGCGCAGCATCTTTCTTATCTTGTGCATTCAAACCCGCGGCCAGCGATGCGGCAGCAGCGGAACCCAGAAACCCACGACGCGTAATCGACATTGGACCGTTCCCTTCAGAACGCGACAGGATAGCACGACGGATCGGCGGGCTACATTCACCCGGCGCCGCGTCCCCACAAATTCGCGGAATAAGAGCAAACTGCTTTGAAAGGGCGCGGCTTCAGCCGCGCCGCTGCCGGAGCCAAGGAGACGGGCTTTAGCCCCTGAGGTGCCTGCTCGGGCGGGCGGCAAACGCGTCCTACCTTATTCAACGAATTTACGAGACACGACGCTAGCGTCCGATGATCTCCAACAACCGCGAAACCCCTTCCCGAAATACTTTGGGTTCTGTGATCAGGCTCAATACCAGATGCCCATCGCTTGGGAAATCGTAGAAGTGCCCGGGATGAACGACGACCGCTTTCTTCCGCAGCAGCGCGATCGCAAGCTCTTCGTCGCTCTGCACGGCCGGCACGCGCAGAACCGCATACCATCCGCCTTCGACTTGGAACCGCGTGCAGGACGGTGTACTCACAAGCTGGCGGTCGAGCTCGGCTAGATTCACACGCAGGCGGTTGAGCAGGACGGGCTGAACCTGTTTGCGCTGGTCGAGCAGCACCGGCGCAGCCAGTTGCACAGGAGCGTTCATCGAGAGAAAAGTGTCGGCGATGATTTCCAGGCGCGCTCCCGCTTGCGCGACGAGTTCTTGCGGGCCGCTGGTGACAACCCAGGAAAGTTTCATCTGCGGGAGTGCGGAGATTTTTGAAATGCCACTGAGCGTAAACGTGAGCGCACTGGCGTTTGCGACGAAGCTGGGGCGGAGCGCGCCGTCATGCGCGTAGTCGAGGAAAACTTCGTCGACGATTAGAGCCAGATTGTAATCGTTGCAGAACGCGTTGAGGGCTGAACTCTCCGACGCCGAGGCGTACGATCCCGTCGGGTTGTTGGGATGCACAACGATCACGGCGCGTGTGTGCGGGGTCGCCGCTTTGTAGAGCGAATCGAAATCGATCTGCCAGCCGTGATCGTAGATGAGTGGGTACGGGACAAGCTTAACGTCGGAAAGATCTGCAAGAAATTCAAACAACGGATAAGTCGGCTTAGGAACGAGAATCTCATCGCCCGCATTGCAGAGCAGCCGGAACACGTAGGAGTAGGCCTCGCTGGTGCTGGTAGTCAGAACAAGGCGTTCAGGATCGAGATCAAAGACGTCGTGCGACTCACGATAGTAGTGGCAGACGGCTTTGCGGGCTTCCAGTAGACCGAGCGGCTGCGGGTCGTAGTGCATGACCTCGGGATTCGCGAGTGCGCTGAGAACGATTTCATGGTCTGGCCGCACGCCGGCTTCGGTTGGATTGGAGACGGTGAGGTCGAAAATCTCTTGCCCGGAAGCCCGCACTTCGGCGAAGGCGCGGGTGAATGCGTTGGGGTGGAGAGGCCAGTTTGTGCGGTGGGAAAACATGGGGCGACGTAGCAACTTGCGTGACCCCACATCATAGCGCGCCGCGAGTTCGCGGCCGGGCCGACTGCTTGATAACCGGATCTCTGGGGCCGTGTGCCGCCATCTGTTCTTCTCGATTATCGTAAGGGTGGGTCCCGGTTCTGCCCTGCCAACGCGAAGACCGCGCCTGCAGTTTCTCCCCGTGGAGGCCTGGCCCATATCCGTCTCACGCGCTAACGTGACTCCATTCACTGCGGTTGGGAGAGTGGGTGAGTATGAGAAAATCAAAATCTTGCCTGATATGAAGTGATCAGCAGCGCGCACTGTCCGGTACTGACCGTGCGGGGCTGATTGCGGATGTGGCGCACGTAGCCCGGATGCGCTATGGTTTCCATCAGCCATCGAGAGGAGGTTTTTATGTTGAGACGATTTGCGGCTGGATCGGTGGTGGCGTCCGTTGCGATCGCTATGGCCACCGCCGTAGCTCTTCTGATTCTCGGTCTGAACCCAGAACGACTTTCTCTGATCCTTGCCCTCTGGTGCACTGTGCCGTGTGTTTGGGGCCTGTGGGCGATGCTGGCCCCTTCGAAGTGTGTCCCGCAACATCTTCCAGTCTGGGGATCGATTCTCGGACTAATTGCGGGCCTGATGGCGATGTTTGTCCTCAATCTACCTTTCCGCATCTTCGGAGTAGCGCTGTCGGTGACCACGCGGGCGTTCGGTGTCCTCGTTGCCGCACTGCTCTACTACTTATTGTGGATCATCGTAAAGATCGTCTATGAGAAGCTCGCTGGGTCGAGTTAATCCAGTGCCTGGAAGATAACCGACGAAGAATCGCCGGATATGGTTGCGCTCCCGCTTCGGTTGCATTGGAGACGGTGAGATCAAGAATCTGCTGTTCGGAAACGCGGACTTTTTCTAGGGTGCGGGTGAAGGCGTTGCGAGCGAGCGGCCAGTTTGTGCGGTGCGAGAACATGGTCAAAGATGCAGTCTGACGAAAGCACATCATAGCGCGCTGGCGCAGTCCGCTGCAGATCCTCTCACGTTCGGCGTAAACTTGCTGCCGATGAAATCGCCCTTTTCCATGGTTGCCTCAATTTTTGTTTGCTACCTAATTGCGGCCTCAGCAGGCACAGCCAAAGATCCACCTATTCTGGATATTCAGCACCCCACAATTGTCGCGTTTTTTACACCTGTGACGCAGAAGGAATTGAACGATGGCGGAACGAATGAGGCCCTGGCTGATTTCCAATATTATGCAAAGCAGGTTCGGCAACCCCTTAAGAAAGCGGGAATCGACTTTCGGGAAGTGTACTCGCACTCGTTTCGCATTCGCCTCGGAACCCGGATTACGATTTTCCACCCGAGAGAGGGTGTTGGATATTATCTCGTCTCTCCCAGCAAGAAGCCACGCGTCGAGTATGGTGTCCTGACAGACTCTGACCTTCTGCAAATCGCGAACGCGTACTTCGGCGTGACCTCGAAGTGACGTGCTACCTCGCAAAAGCCTCTTTGTTCACCACATATGGCATCTTAGTAACATCTCCGCCGTAGTTCCCTTCCAGCACGTCGATCAGTCCCTGGACGCATCGTCCTGCCATGCCTTTATCTGGATCGGAAGACAGACGCGTGATGCGGGCGGCACTGGCGAAGTGCGGCAGCAGTCGACAACGGTCGGCGATGGCAGGATCGCGCAGCGGCGAATCAGCGGGCAACGGTTCTTTTTCGTAGACATCCAATGCTGCGCCAGCAATCCAGTTTTCGCGCAGCGCACGGGCTAAGGCATTCTCATCCACGACCGGGCCACGTGAAGTATTAATCAGCATGGCGGTCGGCTTCATCATCCGCAAGGTGGTTTCGTTGATTAGATGATAGGTCGGCGTTTTGCTTTCGCCCTCGCGCAGCAGAGGCACGTGCAGGCTGATGTAGTCGGCATTGCTCAGTGCGTCTTGCAGGGTGGTGTAGCGAATCCAGGGTTTCTCGCGACAGAGGCCACGCTTGTGGCGCAGGTCGTTGATCTCCTGGATCGCCTTGATGTAGTCGTGATTCTCATATGCTGGATCGAAGCACAGCATGTTCATGTCGAATCCGTTGCACTTCTTGATCATCGCCAGGCCGATGCGTCCGGTGCCGATGATGGCGATGGTCTTGCCGGTGACTTCATCGCCTAAGAACGGTAGATAGGGATGCCAGTAGCTCCAGCGGTTGTCATGTAACAGATGCTCGGCGCGCCACATCTTGCGGGCCAAGGTGCCCATCAGGAAGAACGCGAACTCGGCGGTCGCTTCGGTCAGAACGTCGGCGGTGTGCGTGAAAGGAATTCTGAAGCGGTTGGCATCGGCGCGGTTGATGTTGTCGAATCCGACCGCGATCTGTGCCACAACTTTTAGCGTGCCTTGCCCGGCGGCAAACACTTCGGCGTCGATCGGATCGCGCAAGGTTGTAATCAGGCCGGAGATTCCGGACTTCACCTTTTCGACGATCAGGCTCTTGGGCGGCGCTTCGGGTTCGGGATAGACCTCGAGATCGTATCCCTTATCGCGGAGAATGTTAAGCGAATCACCGATATCGCAGGTGGCAAAGATGCGGACAGGTTGGCTCATGCGGATCTTTCGGTCGCGAAGCGCGCAGCTAAAATGTCGCGGCCCGCGGCCCGAACAGTGTATCGCAGCTAGTAAGGGCTGCGATGCACTCGATCAACAGGGGAAGTTATTGTTGTCCCTGCCGCTCGGTTCGAGCGGGCGTTTGCGCGGACGCCTGACCCGTAGCGATCGACTGGGCGTGATGACGCACGTCGGCCCCAAGGACCCAGAAGATCACGTCTTCTGCAATGTTGGTCGCATGGTCGGCAACCCGTTCCAGATTGCGAGCGACGAGAAGAGCATCTAGCGCCTGTTGAGTAACTTCCGGCGATTCATTCATCTTTCGCGCGAGCATAATAAAAGCTTCGTCGCGCATCCGATCAACGACGTGATCCATCTCCAATACAGCCTGCGCAAGCTCGGCTTTGCCTTCCACGAACGACTCCAGCGCGCGGCGGACCATGGCTCCTACAGCGGTTGCCATGCGCGGGATGTCTACCGGCAATTCGGCGGCTGGCAGCTCGATCAAATCCATCACGCGCTCGGCAATATTCACAGCCTGATCGCCGACACGCTCCAGGTCGGAATTGATTTTGGTGACGGCGAGAATGAATCGCAAGTCGACGGCCGCCGGTTGTTGCGTGGCGAGAATATCGAATGCCATTTCATCAATCTCGCGTTCGGCGACGTTGATGAGGCTCTCGTTTTCTAGCACCAGGTGGCAGCGATTCAAGTCGCGTTCGGAGTATGCCTGGCAAGCGCGGTCGACCGCCAGCTCCGCCAGTCCTCCCATGCGGAGCAGCTTCTCACGCAACTCCTCCATCTCCTGCTGAAAACGTGTGCGCATTATCCGAACCTGCCTGTAATGTAATCTTCCGTCCGCTTATCGGATGGCTTCGTAAAAATCTTTTCAGTTTTATCGAACTCGATCATCTTGCCCAACAGGAAAAATCCGGTGAACTCCGCGACGCGGGCGGCCTGTTGCATATTATGCGTCACAATCACGATGGTGTACTGCTCTTTCAGCTGAAAAATCAATTCTTCAATCTTGCCCGTCGAGATGGGATCAAGCGCCGAACACGGCTCATCCATGAGCAGCACTTCCGGTTGAACCGACAGGGCGCGGGCAATGCACAGGCGCTGCTGCTGGCCTCCCGAAAGGCTCGCACCCGATTTCTTGTGCAGCGAGTCTTTCACCTCTCCCCAGAGAGCAGCGCTGTTCAAAGAGCGCTCGACTACTTCATCCAGCTTCTTGCGATCGCGAAATCCGTTGAGTTTCAGTCCGGATGCAACATTGTCGTAGATCGACATGGTCGGAAATGGATTCGGTTTCTGGAAGACCATCCCCACCCGGCGGCGAAGCTGCGTTGCCGACGTGCCGTTGTAGACGCTGATGTCGCCAATGCGCACCGTGCCTTCCACGCGGGCATCGGGAATGGTCTCATGGAGCCGGTTCAAGCAGCGAATGAACGTGGACTTGCCGCAGCCCGACGGCCCGATCAAAGCCGTGGCATGGTTCGCCTGAAAAATCAGATTGATGTCGAACAGGGCCTGCGTCTTGCCGTAGTAGGCGTTCACGTGCTCGACAGTGATTCCAACACCCATAACTGGTTATGCTCCCGCTAAGGTTCCGCGTCGTACCGCAAAGCGTACCGCCGATACTGCGCTCACAATCAAAATGATCAATACCAGCGCTCCCGCCCACGCCTGGCGATGCCACTCGTCAAAAGGCGAGATCGCGTAGCTAAAAATCTGTAACGACAATGCCGCCGTCGGTTGGTCCGACTTCCAGTTCCAGAACTGGTTTCCAAAAGCCGTAAACAGAAGGGGCGCAGTCTCTCCCGCAACGCGGGCAAACGCCAGCATCACGCCCGTGATGACGCCCGAAGTCGCCGCTCGCAGTGTGATCGAAAGGGTTGTGCGCCAGCGTGGGATTCCAAGGCCGTACGCCGCTTCGCGAATCGCTTGTGGAACCAGCAACAGCATCTGCTCGGTGGTGCGGGCGATGGTGGGAACCATCATGATGGCAAGCGCAACGCCGCCGGCGAGCGCGGAGAAATGTCCCTGGCGCAGTACAACAAGACCGTAGGCGACGATGCCGATCACGATCGAAGGCACGCCATTCATCACGTCGGAAACGAAGCGCACGATGTCGCCGTAGCGGTTGCGACCGTACTCGGAAAGATAAATGCCCGCTCCGATACCGAGTGGCACACCCATCAGGCTGGCGATGGCGAGGATCACCATCGATCCCACGATGGCATTGGCCATCCCGCCACCCGGCTCGCCTACCGGCTTGGGAGTCTGCGTCAGAAAAGCCCAACTGATGGATCCCGCACCCTTGTAGATCAGATAGGCGAAGATCGCGCCCAGCGGCAGCAGCACCAGCACGACCGTCAGCAACGCTACGCCAGTCATGACGTGGTCGGTGACCCGCCGCCGCCAACTGAAAGGCGGAATGGCGACGATCACGGGATTAGATTTCGTATCAGGCAATGTTCCTCGCCGGTAGGCCTCGAGTCACGCTCCAGACCATCAGTCGTGCAAATGCGTTCACCATGATCGTGACCAGGAACAACGCCAGGCCAATTTCAATCAGCGCTGAAAGATAGGTGTCGCCAGTGGCTTCCGAAAATTCGTTCGCCAGAACGCTAGCCATGGTGTATCCGGGCGCAAACAAGGACTTGGCGATTTCAGGACGATTTCCGATCACCATCGTGACCGCCATCGTCTCTCCAAGGGCGCGGCCCAGTCCGAGGATGACAGCTCCAACAATGCCAGCCCGCGCATTCCGCAGAACACCCATGCGGATCATTTCCCAACGCGTCGCACCCAAGGCCAAAGCAGCTTCCCGCTGATGCTGCGGCACCACGGTCAGCACCTCACGCGAGATCGAGGAAATGATGGGGATGATCATGATGGCCAGAATCACTCCCGCCGCCAGCATTCCAATTCCGTAAGGCGGACCCGTAAATAGACCTGTCCATCCCAAAGTCGCCGCCAGGAAAGGCTGCACATAGGTACGAAGCAGCGGGACGAGGATGAAAATTGCCCATAGTCCGTAGATGACGCTGGGAATGGCAGCCAACAGTTCGGTGGTAAAAGAAAGAATTCCCCGCAAGCCGACAGGACACATCTCCGTGATGAAGACCGCGACGCCGACCGCCAAGGGCACGGCGATGACCAGCGAAAGCAACGATGAAACCAGCGTGCCGTAAATAAAAGGCAGCGCCCCGAACTGATCCTCCACCGGATTCCAATCGGACTGAACAAAAAACTTCCATCCGAAAGCGTGCCACGAAAGCTGCGAGCGAGTGACCAGTTCCCACACAATCAGCGCGAGCAATCCGACCACCGCTAGCCCACAAAGCCGCATCGTCCAGCCAAACAGCACGTCCGGAATTTCACAGACAGAACCCCGCAACAGAGACGCAGGCCTGGCTTCCATTTTCAAAGCAGCCGTCGCTGTCCGTCCCGGATCCGGAACGTTGAAACTCTGTCGCGGCAAGGCCTGATGGGACATTCCGCTTTAGGCTAGCAAAGGGTTGTTACAGTACGGTTAAAAGGCAGGACAAAGAAAGTGATCAGAACACGTAAGAAGTAGCGCAGCACCAAGCGATAGGCAGACGGAAATGCCGCTGGGACGATTCCAGCGGCGTGTCGCGACATTGAGAAATCCAGTGTTTGAAAGCAGGTTACGCTAGGCAGAGTGACGCTCTTTGAAACCTTGGATTTTTTCTTTTGCCTTATCCTTGGCATCGTCGATGGCGTGGCTAATCTGGCCTCGTCTGTCATCAGCATGTTCGACGGCCGCTTTTTTGTGTGAATCATGAATCTGCTCGGCTGCGTCTTTCACATCGCCCAGAACTTCTTTTGCGGCGCCTTTCACTTGTTCAGCAACGCCCTTGTTCGCCAACTTCTGGCTGCCGAGCGCCTCACCCACTTTTTGCTCTATTTTTCCGACTGCCTGATCAACCTTGCCTTCGACATTGGCTCGATTCATGATCTACTCCTTTTTCACACTATTCGGATATCGACGTTGTTTTGTCTGTTGCCCCCAAGCTTATGCGGCAGCGGACCAGGAGACTGCTTCATAGTGCTCACTTTGAAAACAGTGCCGAGGAATAAAAAAAGGACCAGCGCGAGGTTGGGGAGAGCTTGTATGCGCTGGTCCAGAACTTAAACGCTAAAGTGGCGACCTCGCGCATAGTCTCCGCTATCGGCCCCGTTCAGTCTGTTCAAAATTGCTCGTTCCACGGTTATCGGCGAATTGAGTGTATCCATAGCTCTGGACAATAGCTCACAGAAGACTGGTAAGTACGTACAATTTGGCTCACTCCGGGAGCCCCACTGTTAACGCCAGCGCGCTCTCCCATTTAATCGATCCTGAGCGCGAGACTCTTGCGGATGTGCCAAGCCACTCAACACCGGTCCTAGTCCCCAAATTTTATTCCCGCCATGCGGCCCGGTTGTAAGATGGTGGATCGCCCACGCCTATGCCAACGTTTGCCGCCGTCGATATCGGATCGAACTCCGTTCGCTTGAAGATCGCGCGCTTGCAGGGACGCCGCCTGAAGGAAATTCACGAAGACCGCGAGGTCACGCGCCTGGGCGAAGGTGTGTTCAGCGGCGGACTGCTTTCACCTGAAGCGATGGCGGATACGGTCCGCGTGCTGCGCCGCTTTCATCGCGCCACGCAGGAATGTGGAACGGATTCTGTGCGCGTAGTCGCGACCGCCGCTTTGCGCGATGCCCGCAACTCACGGGCGTTTCTGGAGTGGGTTCGATCGACGACCGGGTGGACCGTCGAAATTATCTCCGGGCTGGAAGAAGGGCGTCTGATTCACCTCGGCATTATTTCCAAAGGACGAGTCGGCGCCGATCCCGTGCTCCTCGTGGACCTGGGCGGAGGCAGTTGTGAACTGACGGTGTCGCGCGAAGGAAAGATTCGAGAAACCGTGAGTCTGCCGCTTGGCGCGGTGCGTCTGACCAATGAATTCCTGACTCACGATCCGCCGCGCAAAGGCGAACTGGAACGACTGCGCGGATTTGTGGCGCGGGAAATGGCCCGCATTCAGGATCGGATCAAGTCCGCCCGGGTTCGTGCCGTGATCGCGACTTCGGGCACTGCGGCCGCGTTGGCGGGAGTTTCCGCTCACCTGGCGCGTCAGCGCAAGGAACGACCGGGTCCCCGGGTAACGCGCGACGACATGCGCCGGATCGTCAAGCTCATCACCCGGGTGCCGCTCGACGAGAGAGTCAAGGTCCCGGGAATCGGCCCGCGTCGCGCAGAGATCATTTGCGCGGGCGCCGTGGTTTACGGAGAACTGCTGGATCGTTGTCACCTGCCAGGCTTTCGCTACTCCCCCTTGGGATTGCGCGACGGCATCCTGGCGCAGATGGCGGCGGAGTACGACCACGGCACGCGCTCCGGACGCGCCATCGAATCCGAACGGTGGGAGTCGATCAAGCAGGCGGTCGAACACTACCGCGTGGAACTGCCCCATGCTTTACATGTGCGCGAATCCGCCTTGCTGCTGTTTTCGGGACTCAAGTCTGTGCACCAACTGCCGCCCGAATATCGGGAATGGCTTTCGGCGGCGGCGATGTTGTATGAAGTCGGCGATTACGTGAACCGCAACGGGCGGCATCGGCACACGTACTACGTCATTTCAAATTCCGAACTCTTGGGATACACACCGCAGCAGCGCCGCATTATTGCCGCGATCGCGCGCTATCTGGGAAAGTCGCGGCCCGCCGCGGACGACGTTCCCATGCATCCGCTGACTCCTGAGGAACGAGCGCACGTCCTGAAGGCATCGATGTTATTGCGCCTCGCTCGCGCCGCTAACCTCGGCCGAACCCAAGCGGTGGCCCGGATTACGGTGTCGGCGCGCCGTGGAACAGTGTCCTTGAAGCTGATTGCGCGCGGCAAGGCGAGTGTGGACCTGGAGCTGTGGGCGATTGAAAAAGACCGCGCCTATTTTCGGGAGGTTTTCGGACGCGCGCTCTCCGCTGCCGCCGCGTGAATGGTGCGCAGTATTCGAGGCGTGAAACACCAACTGAGCGAGCCTGAACTGCGCCGCGTCTCCACCTTGGCGACGGCGCCTTTTTTCAAATCGATGGCCGCCTCGGAACCCCTGGCGCTGATCACGCGGCCGAGAAATTCGCGCAGGTTCGGACTGTGCCCCACCAGCAGAATGGAATCCTGGCGGGCATACTTGACCAGCATTTTCTGAAAATCCGATAACGTGCCCTCTGGGCGCAGCGCGTCTTCGAGCACCAACTTACCTTCGTGACCCATCTCGTTGCCTACCAGCGACGCAGTTTGCGACGAACGTTTGAGCGGGCTGGAGATGATGATATCCACATGCACGCCGAGCGCAGCCAGGGCGCGGCCGACGTAACCGCACTGCTCGATTCCATCCTTGTCGAGCCCGCGCTTCTCGTCCTTCTTCGCGTTAGAGAGTTGTTGCCCCGCGCTGGCGTGACGCAAAAAATAGATAAACATTTCGTGGTAATTATCCCTTTCCTAGCAGAACACCCGAGGCAGTCTTGCGGACGGGAGCGGGAATCGCTTCCGGAGTCTCTTTTCCCTCCGCGAGCGCGATCAAAAAATCCTGGGCGCTGAAAGCGGCGCGCCCGGTAGGAGGCTTCTTGCTGCGCCCGCGCGGCGACTGCCACGAGCGCAGGTAGCGGCCGTCTTTTTGCAGAAATCTCGCTTTCACGTTGTCGGCCATATAGGCCGCCAGAATTTCATGCACCACGCGATCCCGCAGAAGAGGATTCTTGAGCGGAAACAAAACTTCGACGCGTTCGTGAAGATTGCGCGGCATCCAGTCGGCACTGCCCAGATAGACTTCCGGCTCGCCGCCGTTCTCGAAGTGATAGATCCGGCTGTGCTCGAGGAATCGCCCGACAATACTGCGCACGCGTATGCGATCGCTGAGTCCGCGAATGCCGGGACGCAAGGAGCAAATCCCACGCACCATCAAGTCGATTTCTACGCCTGCCTGCGAAGCGCGATAGAGCGCCAGCACGATATCTTTGTCGAGCAGCGAATTCATTTTGGCGCTGATGCGCGCCGGACGTCCCTCGCGAGCATGTTCCGCTTCACGATCGATCAGCCGCATGCACTTTTCTGCCAGATCCAGTGGCGCCACCAGCAGCGGCCCGTAGTGGGGGTGCTCCGCATAGGCCGTCAGAAAACTGAAAACGTCGTGGACGGCGCTGGTGATTTCAGGATCGGCGGTCAGCAAACTCAGATCGGTGTAAATCTTAGCCGTGGTGGTGTTGTAGTTCCCCGTCCCCAGGTGCGCGTAGCTGCGCGCCACACCATCCGGATCGCGCCGGACAAGTAGAGACAATTTGCAGTGCGTCTTCAAACCCACCAGGCCGTGAAAGACCTGCACCCCGGCATCCTCAAGATCGCGCGCCCAGCGGATGTTCGAGTCTTCGTCAAAACGCGCTTTCAGTTCCACCACCGCCGTGACTTCCTTGTGCGCGGCCGCCGACATCAGCGAAGGAACAATCAGCGAATGTTCGCTGGTCCGGTACAACGTCTGCTTGATCGAAAGCACGCGCTCATCTTCCGCCGCCGACTGGATGAACGACACCACCGCATCGTACGAATCAAAAGGGTGATGGAGGAGAATGTCGTGGCGGCGCAGTTCTTCGAACAAGTCTTTGGATTTCGCCGTCAATCGCAGCTCACGAGGCGAAAAGAAACGGAATTTCAATTCCGGTCGATCTGCCTGATCGTAAATATTGAACAGCCGCGAAAGATTCACCGGACCATGGACCGGAAAGACCTGCCAGCGATCGAGTTCAAAGACAGTACGCAAACCCTCGATGATTTCCGGGTCGGCGTCGGCTTCGATCTCCATTCGGACCGCATCGCCCTTGCGGCGGTTGTGCAATTCCGCCCGCACCGATTCCAGCAGGTTGCGCGACTCTTCTTCCTGCAAATACAAATTACTGTTGCGAGTAACGCGGAACGCGGACGAAGACACGATGTCGTATCCGTGATACATGCTGGCGGCATGATAAGTGACCAGGTCGGCAAGGAAGATGAAATCAATCGTCCCCTGGCTGGGCAGCCGGACCAGACGAGGCAGCGCCCGCGGTACCGTCACCACTCCGGTGTAGGTGAGCGAAGATCGTCGCCTGCGACGCAGCAGCAGCGCCACGCACAGCGCCTTGTTGATGACTCGGGGAAAGGGATGCGAGGGATCGACCGTCACCGGAGTGAGCAGCGGATCTAGTTCCTTCTCGCAGTAGTCGTCTACGAAGGCGAGCCGGTCGTCATCCAACTGGTCGACGCTCAGGACGCGGACGCCCTGTTGCGACAGCTCAGGCCGCAACTTGTCGTTCCAGCAGGAGTATTGTTCGTCGACGAACTCATGAGTCAATCGGTTGATGAGTTCGCGCTCCTCCACCATGGTGAGTCCATCGGGAGTCGTCGCGTTGTAGCCGTCTTCGAGTTGTTGCAACAGTCCACCGACCCGGACTTCAAAAAATTCGTCCAGATTGCTGGCCGAGATCGCGAGGAACTTCAACCGTTCCAAGACCGGATTGCGCGTGTCCTGCGCCTCTTCCAATACGCGCCAATTGAAGTTCAGCCAGGATTCTTCGCGGTTGAGCAGTGCGGCCGGTCTGTCGAGATTGGGACGTGCCATAAAAACGACTGGGTCTTATTGCTTCCTGATTGCGGATACTGCGCTACGTTTCAGAATTACAAACCGAATCTCGACACCGTTGGGCCGCTTCAAGAACAGGCTGTGCCCTTTTACGCGTCCCTGGACTTCCACGCCCGGCTTCCAGAATACCGGCAGAGTCTCCCACTTGCTAGCAGGCCCATACTCCCCTTCGAGCACTTGGCCGCCGGATCGTACGGCCACTTCAAAATAGGTATCCTGCTGATAGAGCGGAGTATTCTGAACCCAATAAACCACCCGGTCACGGGCAATCTGCTCGGCGCGGACGATGGTCATCGGCAGTGAGCCGCTTTCGACCGCGTTCGAGCCTGCCCCCACAACCAGCAAAAGCAGCGCGACCAGCCATAATCGCCGCGTACATCCGCTACTAGTATACCTGCACAGAAAGTGACGCCGGCTTAGCGCCGATGCCACTCTAACAATCCTGCTAACCGCACTATTTATCAATCGATTAGAAGGTATAGATCAAGTCAAACTGCAAGCGGTCCAGCCACGGTTCCCTACGGAGTGGCTGCGGCAACG
>JAYTFO010000325.1:0-7410 GCA_043734305.1 Acidobacteriota bacterium
GGGGGGCAGTAATCGATGGCTCTGACACAGATCGAGAGAAACTGGCTTGCCAGCTGGCTCGCTTCCCCGGCTAGGATATCGACCAAATCAGCATTCAGAAAACCGCCCGCCGAATTGCCTGGCTCAGCGGCGGCGAGTCGGATGTACCGTTCTGTCTTCCTGCGATAGAGGGCCAGGAAGGCATCGAAGATGGCCGAGACCAGCACTTCGCCAAGAATATGCGGCTCAAGGTCGGGATCAAAAACCCGCTTCTTCGATCCACTGTCGATCGGGCTGCGGAGTTTGGAGTCGCCGGTCGTCGTAAGCCCAAAGTTGTGGGCCATGCCGGTCAGTAAAGCCGCCTGCTCGATGTTGCCCCCGCACTTCCGCACCTCGGAAGTAACGACATTCCGATAGCTAAAGTGCTGAAAAATGGCGATCAGGTCGGAGAAACCTTCGTGAAACGCCAGGGTCTCCTTGCTGGTTGCGAGCAGCAGACTGGAGCGCAGACCGTCGATAAGCGCATGGGTTAACTCATGGACGATAATGTCGTGCGAGAGACATGTGAACACCGGTGCGTTGGGAATCACGCGCCCGTTCTGGCCGGGGCGCGCCGGGTAGACGCCGAACCGTAATTCTCCGCTTTCCTTCACATATTGGGCGTTGGCACCCTGCCTTTCGTCGTGCGGCAGGATTCGCAGGCGAGTAATGCCATCGGACTGATCCGGCCGATCAAACCCCCAAGAGATTTGCCGCCCGAGCGCGGTCCGGAAGACGGCATACACACTCGAACAAACGGCGTAGAGCATTTGCTGGTGAAATTGCGGGTCTGAAGGCGACGGGTCCAGCCCCTGAGTCAGCAGTAGCCGAGGATCTTCCAGATCTACTAACGACAACCGAACACCGCGTTGATCGAGTTCCCGCACCTCGAAAAATCGGCCTTTCGGTCCGGGTTCGAGGGGCTCATATGGAACCTTCAACGTTGCCTGTGCTCCATCAAGCGCCTTTTCGGAAGGATCGAGCGTGAAGATCCGGAGCGGACGGTAGACGGGATCTCGCGGCTTTCGCTCGTAGGCGCGATTGTCTGCGCCGTGACTCAATCCCGACCCGATGGAAAAGCGGGCAGGGGATACGCTCACGGCCTGTATTCCGGGTGCCTGGGCTGAACTCTGGTCCGAGGTCTGGGCCGAAGCTTGAGTCGCCGCGGGGGCGGCCGCATCGTCAGTCATCGGTTAAAGCCCCGCAGCTGCAAGCCGCCGTTCGATCCACGCGATTTGAGACGCAAGATCTTGTCCCGGCGCGGCTGCTGGCACGATTGCTGTGGTCAGAGGCTGCAGAAATATTCTGGCTTCGGAAGCGGGAGCACAATCGAGGTTCGGGGTCTGTTGTGCCGGTGTTCCAAAGGCCGCCACAACCCGCTGCTGAAATTGCCTATTGGTCAAGGGCGGAAGCGGGGCAGCGAGCATCCGAGTAGCGAATGTGGTGAAGACGCCCGCGCCGTTGTTCTCAAAGGCAACTTCGCGATCTTGGCAGGCGGCGAACGCAACCTGCTTCATCTGGGCGGGCCCGCGTGGCGCAAGCGCCGCCCTTGCCACGTTATTTCTCCGAAATGCCAAATAGGCGGCAGTCAACGCGCTGCTGGGCGCGATGAACCGTGCTCGTAAATGTCCAACTTCCGCCAGATTCGCCGGGCTCAGACCCGAAATGAGCCGGGTGTTGGTTCCGGAATGGCAGCAATCCATAAAGATTGTGACATTCACTCCGTCCACTGTAGATGCAAAGATCTCGCGGAAGTCGTCGTCGATGATGAGCGCTCCATCGGCGAAATTGATAGGGCAGATGGCATCGTCGAAGCCCCCTTTTTCGACGTTGTCCTGGTCAGGTACGCGGGTGCCGTGCCCGGAGTATTGCATGACCGTAACGTCGCCCGGCTGCGATTGCCGCAGAATGTCGCGGATCGCCTGGAGAATGCCGTCGCGCGTTGCCTGGCCATCGGTTAAGGTCCGCACCTCGAAGCCAAGCGCGCCGAGTGCGGAAGTCCAGTTCCGGGCGTCGTTGACGCAGCCACCCAGCCTGTTGGGGTCGGGGTAGAGGTCGATTCCGATGCAGAGTGCGCGACGTGCGCCGGCCGATCCAACCGGGAAAGCCGCCGAGGGCGCAGCCGGGGCTGGACTAGCCAGCGGTGGCGAAAGAGGCGGGGGAGCCAGAGCGGCAGCGGGCGGCGTTTCCTCAAAGATGTCTCGCCCTCCGGTCTGGGGCGGAACGAATTCGGAGATCGGTACCCCATCCGGAATGTTCAGAGCGCGGCGAACGACGCTTCCCAAAGTGGCTGGGTCATTGGCGAAGCCGTTATCGCCCCCATGCGAAGTCGCTTGTGACGCGCTACGCGGACTAGTTCCCGGCGGGGTCTGAGAGAACACCAACTCAGCTTTTGGCGCTTGAAGTCCGGCAAGCCCGAAGAAACGAATGAGCGGCGCGTCCTGCCTTATACTTTCCTCCAGACCCAGAAGTCTGGTAGGCTGCGATTGCTCGAACGCATGGCTCACAAGGTAGAGAAGCGAACCCTGATAAGGGCCGGCCTTATCGGCTTTCTCGAGTTCTTTATGCATGGTGTACATGGTAAGACGCTCGATGGGTTTGGTATCTCCAATTTGCGGCATCAGGTTGCTGATAAAGAGATCGGTGGCAACGGCGGGCGCCAGCAAATGTAAGGTTTGCACGTTCAGCGACGGAACGCCCGCCGCGGTCTGCTGACGGACCAGGGTAGGCAGAAAATACGAATGAAAAATAGATCCGGCGCTGTGTCCGGCCGCATGAATGTGAATATCGGAGGAATGGGCGTTCCAGAGATCCAACGTCTTTTGCGCCACGTAGAGGGCGCCGCCCGTGGGAAGCGATGCTATCTCAGCGGAGCGCTTCATTTGGGACCAGACAGCCAGCCCGCCAGGACGGGCGATCGCGGCGATGACAGCGTTTTCGGCTCCAGACAGGATGCCGCGCGATCCGGAGAAGAGTCCCCTTACTATGTCTTGAACGGTTTCCTTGAGGCCTGTCTCCCAGACGAAATAAATCGGATAGATACCATTTTTGCGCCAGAAGTCAAGATGATCGAGCGCCGCGCCCAGGGCACTCGCTTCATCGATTAGGCCGCCATGGGCGTAAAACATCAATTCGAGCTTTTGGCCCTTGGCTTTACGATCCGCAAGTTCTGCGGGGAGGCGCTCGCCGAAGATTTCATCAACGTCTTCTTTCGAAGTCGTGAACTGGCCGTCGTTCGAGAAGGCCCCCAGGCGTAGGTCGATTACATACGGACGCAGCATGGCAATCTCTTCCGGCGTGAAGACCCGGGTACCTCGCGCCCGGGAAAGTGGACTGCGCTCGGCTGCGGCAGTATCTCCACGGAGAAGGGCCGCTTGGCGTGGCGTCATCCGATCCTCTGCCAGTTCCCCTTCGTCCGCGGGGACGGCGCGCGCTGACGGTGCGTATGCATCCACGATCAGTTGGACGATTTGGCGCGTTTCCGCGAATTCTTCGCCGAACATGACGTCGCGTCCTGCCTCGGGAGCCCCTGTTTGCTTTTTCTTGACTTCGTCAAGGAAGGCGCCGTAAGGAATTTGCGTGCCGGGGCAAGTCTTCGAACTCAACTGGCTATGAAAGCGCAGCGATTCCGGTGGCAACCCAAATCGTTTTTGCAGCAGTGCTACCACCGCTAAAGCGGTGTGGCGCTGGGGATCTATGAACTGATCCCCTCCGAGGTCGAAGTCGCCGATCATTTCAAACATGAACGGCCCGGCGTGCGAATTGCCATTGTGTCCGACCGCGCTTGCCGGCGGTTGATTCCAGTCACGCCCGGTCCAGATCGTGCCCTGGGGATCGATGGTGATGTGCTGGGCGATATCAAGCCAGCCGTTCTCCTGCGTGTGGACCCGCCACATCGCATCAATGGATTCGACCGGCTGGCGTGCTAAGAATTGGCCGTGGTTCGGACGCCAGGTGTGATGCATATCGACGTTCGTGATTTGCCGCTGAAATGGGAAAAGATTCAGCAGGGCGGCGAACTGGTCGAGGGTCAGGGACTTGAAGGGTTTGGGCATTAGGCTACACCTCTTGCGGCGACGGCCGGAGCGAAGAACTTTGTAATGGAGTCGGAGACTATGATCCCGTTGGGGCCGGCGAGGGGGAAGGCCGCCTGATAGAGAGCTACGAGTCCGAAGGGTAATCCGAACTGCATTCCACTTTTTGCGACTACACCCGCGACGTGGTTTTGCAGATCGTTTCGCAGGAAGTTGAATCTGTTATTTCCCTGCAGGGTCGCGGGACTAGCGGTGCCGATGAACTTTCGCATGGCGGCGAGTTTTTGGGCTGTGGAAGCCATACTTTCCGCCCACCACATGACGGCGGTGTAGTCGCTGCGAACGACGTTCAGCCTTACTGCGTCGTTTGCTAGCGAGGGTAAGCTCTGCCCGAAACTGGGTTGTCCGGCATCCGTTAGCTTCGCCCACGTGTCGTCATTCGCGAGGATATCGCGGCGGTACTTATCGGCATCATTCTGATCGCCGGGCAGGAGCAGAACCTGCATCGCGCTGCGGCCGATCACTTCATATTCAAGCTGCGGGCGCGGCTCGCCGTCCGGGCTCAGGAACATCGCTTCGCAAGCAGCGTCTCCGAATTCGACCCGAAGCAGACAGGTGGATGGCCCTGAGCCGTGGAATCCGGACATCAATTGTTGCTTGAGGCCAATGTTGATGAGCCCAAGCCCAATGAGGCCATCGAGGTAGTCGGACATCGTGTGCTCGTTGGTATTCTGATTGAACGCGAAGTGAACATCGGAACTGGTGACCTGCATCGTGCTGATAGCCCGGCTGGCGCGATAAGCGCTTGTTATAAGCAGGGAATCGAACTTGATCTTGCGCAGTTTATCGTGAGCTGCAGGCAGTGTCAAAATCCCGATGCGCGTGCCACTGACCGTCTCGTTGATAGTTAGGTCGCCAGTGACGGGCTCGAAAACCACCTCGCCTTTTTGAATCAGCTCGAAGACGGAGCTGAAGTTCAGAAGGCCAATCAGGTTGATCTTGAGACTGGTCTTGTTGTCGCGAACATTCTTGAGGCTGCTTCGCAGCATCGCGACCCCATTCGCAATGACGCCGTGTCCATCGTCGTTCTTCTCAAGGGCGGTGAGCTGAGACAGGTCCCCATCGAGCGCGGCGTGGACGGCGCGGGACGATTCTCCGTCGAGCGCGGACGTGTCGATGCGGTAGAGGAAGGCCGCTTCATCCGTATTGGAGCTGGAAAGTTCCAGATCGAGCGACGCTTTCAGGCTGTGATTTATGCTCTTGCCTATCTCGTCCTGAATTCGCAGGATTTCGCCGTCGCTAAGTCCGCCGTTGATCAGCTGAATGAGATCAGCTTCAGGCTTGCCGGTCAGGCCACCGATCAGTTTTGCAAGCAACTCGGTCTTCCCGAACGATACACCCACTCCGGCGGAAGCCGTAACTGATACCGACCACTGCGTTCCCTTCTTTCGGTAGTAACCCAATTCCAAGGAGGTTCCCGTAAGCTTTCGAGCGCGGATTTGATAGGAGCCAGACAATTGGAACGAGGCCCCGACATCAAGCGAAGCGCCCGTCTGCACTGTGATTGCCTGATTGACCAGTGGGAGGTTCGGAGTCGCGAGCGGGTTGACCGAGGCCGAAACGGACACACTGCCCGATAGTTTGAACATGCCATTTCCGGACACTGTAGAGATGTCGCCGGTTCGCATGGCATTGAGATCGGAGACGTCGGCGGGCAGCGTGAAGTCTGAGAGGACTTCCTCGAGCGCCTCGGCGACCGTCGGGGTAGTCGCGTCTACCGCAAATTTGCGAAAATACTCGGTTGCGATGGCGCCGCCCGCGCTGATCCCGAAGTTGAGATCGCCCGCAGTGCCCGCCAAGCCAAGATTGACCGTGCCATTCAAGGCCAGCGAGAGCCAGCCTTCCCCGTTATTGACGGTGATGGCCGAGCCGAAAAGATCCGCTGGGAACAGCTTCGCGCCAGGTGTAGCGTTCACGTTGACGTTCTGCGTGACGCCTGCGGCGATGGTCAGTTCGGGATTGGCGGAGGTGCCGAAGTCTACCTTGTGTGAGAATTTCAGCCCTAGAGAAAGCGGAGTCGACCTCGCGGTGAGCAACGGATGCTCAAGCGCAGCCACCAGGTCCGGCAGCAGCACGATATTCACCGCCGGGCTCGTGACGTATTTCACTAAAGCAGAAGTAAGTTGGTTTGGGTTTGCTGAAACGGAACTGATGTCAGCGCTGAGGGTGTCTGTAATCTTAATGGTTGGCATAGCTATCTCTCTCGCATGAATTATCCCGGATATTAGAATGGACCCAGAAAAGAGGATAGCGTAAAACGGGGCGAGATGGGGACACGGTAGGTGCGGTCGAACAAAGGCTGCGGCTTTCGGGTAACAAGTCATCCATCGTCTATTGGCGCGAGCACGCCTGCAGGTTGCATTGGTAGGCCTGAAAGAAAGGGAGACCCACGTTTTGCATCCGGCCACATGCCGATAAATGCACGCCCTGCAAGTCCTGGCTGGATGGTTTCCTTAGTGTGTACGGCTTCTACATGGACCGGGGGCACGCGTTGGTAGTCTCGGAAACGAATTCACTGCTCCGGGGGCCGCCAAAAAATGAAGAAGGAATTGCAAATGACTTGGAATCAAGACTAAGACCAAGATTAGGAACTGCGAAAGTACGTTATCCAGCATTAACGGAAGCTATCTTCCGCCGCATACGGCCGCTCGCTCGGGACGGCCTTGAAGGATTTCAACCCGAGTTTATCGCCCGCCCGCTGAGGATTTCCTGTCCGAACTGTCACTCTGCCTCAGCAATAACCGAGTTCAGTTCCTGATCGCTCAGCTTGTTAACGAGATCAATGACGGAGTATTCGGAAGAGACTGATGTAATCCTGACCATCGCTCCGTTTCCTGAATGAGTGCGCTCAGGGACTCGGGATTAGCCAGTCCGATTTTAGCTTCGATTCTTTGCAGCCGACTGCGGAGCTGGGAAATTGGCCTACTCTGTCAGATATACCGTGAAACTGCGATCTTCTACTGTCGGTGCCGGGCCCGGCCTCTCTTCGAATTCACACCATTCGAAATTCGGGAAATCCGTTTGCGTCGTTTTGATTGAGACGACGTTGCGTTCTCCCTTGAAATCCTTCGGCAGCTGGCTCAGCCAACCATAACGGAAGATCGGCGGCGCGCCCACGGGCATTGTCATCTCAAGCTTCTCTAGGCGGGCCAGCAGGGCAGCTCTCATGCGTTTACAGTCTCCCCCGACTTGAAATACTGGCTGCCAAAATCGTCGAAGCGAACACCTTGTTCCTTGAGTTCCTCCACCAACCACTCCGGCAGGAAAGATTTCTGCCGTACGGACGGGTCTGGTATCC
>JAYTFO010000326.1:0-12743 GCA_043734305.1 Acidobacteriota bacterium
TGTACTTGGCCGACATCTGTTCCTCGCTCTAATTGTTTTTGAGAATTTGTGCAGGCTGGGGTGCACGATCAATTATGCCAGAGAAGTTCCGGGATGGGAATGGAAAAAAGCAGCACTGCCGATGCTCAAAAATAATGTCAACCATCACTGCAACGAGACTCTGTCACCCCTGGTAAGGAATGGTGACGATGAGGCCGAAAAGAGTCCGAGCGCGTGAAGGCGACGGAAGATGCGCCTGCGAGTGGCTTGCACTTTGACCGTTTCGGAAGGCTCTGTGAAAGTGCTATGCTTCCGCACATGGACCACCGTTCTATCAGCGACGTCGGTGGAACCTCGGGCGGACTCGGCCTGTTTCTGCTCGGTTTTGCCATGGCCTGCATTGGAGGCTTCCTCATATCGTGGAAACTTATGACTTGATTGAGCGCGATCTTTGCTGGCATCCCCAGATCATCACCCAGCCGCGCTTCATGGAGTTCGTCCGCGAAGTGAAAGAGCGTTTCAGGAGCCTCTAGCAGTCGCCTCCTGCCCTCCCCGAGGTCACTTTCGTAACCACTTCCCACCTTAACTCAAGTTCACTACAGGTACGAGCAGGGATATGATTGTCATTAGTTGAAGATGAACCATATTCTCAGAAGTTTGAGTGAGGGCGCGGGGGCTCGTGTCGAATAAGGCGAAGCCGGGGATTTACGTTGCCTGGAAGACGGTGACGTATCGCAGCGTCATTTTGATGCTGCTGGGCGGTGCGTTGATTTTCGCCGTGGTGATGCACGTGGCGTTTCCGGCATTTACCGACTCGGGGATGAAGGCGGCGGGCAACTTCACTACAAAGATACTGGAGAAGGTTGCCGGACTTGCGCCTCCGATGCAGAGAACTTCGGCGGCGGTTTCGCAGCAGGCACACTTTACCGCGCTCGATGGAACGATTCACGTCCGCAAGGCCAACGGGAACAGCTGGATCAAGGCAGACTACAACGTGCCGCTGGAAAAGGGAGACGTGGTCCAGACGGGCGCCGAAGGTATGGCCAAGGTTGTTTTCAACGACGGCACGAATTACACCGTCAAGCAGGACTCGCTGATCGTGATTGAAGAAAACTCGGCGAACGATCAGCAACAGACCAATGTGTCGGTGGCGGTCACGACTGGGACGGTCGATTTGTCGACGGCGACGTATGTGCAGGGTTCGAAATCGCAGGTAGTCGTGGCGGGGGCAAGAGCGTCACTGGCGCCGGATTCGTCGGCCATGGTGCATAACGATCCGCGCAGCGACCAGCATGAAATCCTGGTGAAGAAGGGCAGCGGCAATATCGAGCGCAATGGAGAAACGGTCCGGCTGTCGAACTGGGAGAAGGTGAGTTTCCAGAGCCAGTCCCCGACCATGGAAAAGGGCAAGGAAGTAGGGCCGCCGACGCCGATCGCGCCCGGGAACATGATGCCGATTTTTATTACCGAGAGCGAAAAATCGAAGGATGTGGACTTCAACTGGACGCCCATGGCGGGAGCGGCGGGATACCGACTGCGCATTTCGCACAATCCTTATTTCTCGTCGCTGTTGCTGGATCGGAAAGTGGAAAGCCCGAGCGTGGTCGTAACCGGACTCGGACAGGGCGCGTACTACTGGGCGATCCAGTCGTATGACGCGGCGGGAAAGGAGTCGGTGGAGAGCGAAAAGAACCGCTTCACTATCATCCCGCGGGCGAAGGAAAAAGTGGAGTTGTCGCTCGACCTTGAGCCCTTCAGCCAGCATGGGCACGTGATCGAAGTGCAAGGCAAGACGGAGGCGGGAGCGCGGGTGATGGTGAATGGCCGGGAAGTGCCGCTTGTTGCCGATGATGGCTCGTTTCACTATTTCACTCCGCCTTTGCCGAACGGCGAGAATATGATTACGGTGACGGCGCAGAACTCCAAGGGCGGTGTGAACACCCACCAGGAAAAAGTCGTCATCCAGTAGAGATTTGGTGTTCAGCACAACCGAGTGGCAGTCGAGGCGAGCAGTTTGTCTGAACATCCAATAAAATAGGGGAACAGCCCAAAAGAGAAGAGAGAAGTCCTCCCATGTCAAACAACGGGTTTCATAACGGAGCCTCGCGCTTCCACAATCTGCGTTCGCTGTTCAGCATGTTTTCCAGCGACCTGGCGATCGATCTCGGCACCGCCAACACGCTGGTGTATGCGCGCGGCAAAGGGATCGTGGTCAACGAACCTTCCATCGTCGCGCTCAACAAGAACACCAACGAAGTGGAAGCGGTTGGCAAAGAAGCGAAAGAGATGCTGGGGCGCACGCCCGGCAACATCGTCGCCATCAAGCCGATGAAGGATGGCGTAATCGCCGACTTCAAAGTCACCGAGAAGATGCTGAACTATTTCATCCAGAAGGCGCACAACCGGAAGATGCTGGTGCATCCGCGGATCGTGATCGGCGTGCCTTCGGAAATCACGCAGGTGGAAAAGCGTGCGGTCATGGATTCTGCCTATCGCGCGAAAGCCAGCGAAGTGTATCTGGTGGAACAGGCGATGGTGGCCGCAATCGGCGCCGGACTGCCCATCACCGAGCCGAGCGGCAACATGGTCGTCGACATCGGCGGCGGCACCACCGACATTGCGGTCATCTCGTTGAGCGGGATTGTGTATTCGCGTTCGGTGCGGATGGCGGGTAATCAGATGGATGAAGCCATCATGAATTACCTGAAGCGAAAATATAACCTGCTGGTCGGCGAACGCACGGCCGAGCAGATCAAGATGGAGATTGGATCGGCCTATCCGCTGGACAAGCCGCTCACGATGGAGATCAAAGGCCGCAACCTGATCGAAGGCGTGCCGAAGACGATCACCGTCGATGACAGCGAAATTCGCGAAGCACTCAGCGAATGCGTATCGACGATCATGAATGCGGTTCGCGTGGCTCTGGAACGCACGCCGCCGGAACTTTCCGCCGACATTAGCGATCGCGGCATTGTCCTGACCGGTGGCGGAGCGCTCATCAAGAATCTCGACAAGCGCATCCGCGAGGAAACCGGGCTGCCGGTTTCGATTGCCGACGATCCCTTGTGCAGCGTGGTGCTGGGCACGGGCAAGATGCTGTCGGATTTCAAGCTGCTGCGCAAGATTTCGATTGAGTAGAAGCTTCGGGCTGCGAGCCGCGAGCTACGAAAGTGCAACTGCAGATCCCTCGCTCCGTTCGGGATGACAGATCTTAGGTGGTTGGTTTCTCTAAGAACTAACCACCGACCACTATCCACTGGGTGTTATGGAATCCGTCCTCGGCCGCTATCGGAATCTGATTGTGCTGGTGGGAGTGTTGTTCGTTCAGGTGCTTGGCCTCGCCGTGCAGGTGAAGCGGACGACCGATACCGACTCCAGCCGGCTGATTCGAATCTGGGCAGTGGGTGCGATTTCTCCGCTGGAAAAGGCTTTGGTCTGGACGCAGACTTCCACCAGCAACCTCTGGCACAACTACCTTTACATGCGGGGCGTGCGCGCGGAGAACCGCGACCTCAAACAGCAGATTGAACAGATGCGCATCGAGCAGGTGCGCCTGAGCCAGGACGCCGACCAGGCGCGGCGTTTGCAGGCGCTGCTGGCTTTCAAGGAACAGTTCATCTCGCAAACCATGGCGGCGCAGGTGATTGGGTCGACCGGCAGCGAGCAGTCGCGCGCCATCTATCTGGACAAGGGCGAGAAGGACGGTATCAAGGTCGACATGGCCGTGATCACATCCGACGGAATCGTAGGCAAGGTGTTGCGCGTTTATCGGTCGACGGCGATGGTGCTGCTGATCAGCGATCAGACGAGCGGGGTGGGCGCAATTCTTGAGAAATCGCGTTTGCAGGGAATTCTGCGCGGGATGCCGTCGGGAGAAGTCGCGCTCGAACGGGTGATGAGCGATGAGCAGGTGCCGGCGGGAGAACTGGTGCTGACCAGCGGAGGCGATCGCATTTTCCCCAAAGGCCTGCCGATTGGCCGGGTCGCTCAGGTCACGACGGGCGGTGATTTTTTCCTGAATATTCACGTGAAGCCCGCCGCCAATCTGAGCAAGCTGGAAGAAGTTCTGATTGTGACCAAAATTGATGAGCGGCAGTCCCAGCCAGATCCCACGGGACCATCGCGTGCGGCGGACATTTTGGCCGAGCGTTTGCCGACGGTGCCGCCCAAGCCTCCCGATGCAACGGGTACATCCGCGCCCGGCGCCGCTCCGCAGTCCGGAGCCGTTGTGGATGGCAAGCCAGCGCCACCGAAGCCAAAGGCTCTCGCGCCTGCACAGTCCGGAGATGGAGCGGTCAGCGTTCCGGTGACGCGCAAAGTGATTTCGTCTTCGCCTTCTTCTTCGTCCTTGCCTTCGCGTGGAACGGTTGCGCCCAGCGCAGCGGGAAGTGCTTCGGTGAAAGCAACTCCGCAACCCGCGAAGCCGGCGGCCGAACCCAAGCCGCAACCTCCGCCACAGGATAGTCCCCAATAAAGTGGCCATTACTTACACATCCGGCGAGCAAGTTGAGGTCTACCGCTTTGGTATTCCCGCGACCATTCTGATTCCGGTGATGGCGGTTTTTCTGCAAGCGTATTTGCCGCTGCGGTTTCATTTCTTTTCCATCTTCGATCTCCCGCTGCTGGTGACGATCAGTTTTGCAATTGCGCGACGCAGCCAGGTGGCGGGTATTTTTACGGGAGCGCTGATTGGAGTGTTTCAGGACGCGCTTACCCATCAGCACATCGGGCTGTACGGGATTTCAAAAACCGTCGTCGGATTCGGCGCGTCTTCACTGGGGATCAAGCTGGACGTGGAAAATTCCGGCGCGCGGCTGCTGCTGACCCTGGTCTTTTACGTAGTACACGAAGTCGTCTACTTCACGATCGCTCGCGGCCTGGTTAGCTTGCATCTGGAATGGAGCTGGCCACACGAATTAGGATCAGCGGTCGCGAATGCGATTCTCGGAGTGTTGCTGTACACGCTGCTGGATCGGCTGAAGCAGAGGACGTGATAGCAGTCAGCACTCAGCATTCAGCCAAGGCTTCCGTCTTATGCGGTCCCCTAGCAGGCTGCGGAAAAAGTCGTTTCCAAGCGAAGAGTACGACCTCAGCGGCTGAAGCCGGACTCAAAACAAAGCTGTTATCGCAGCGGTGAACCGCTGCGCCACCCAAAAACAAGAACAAAACCGAGTTTTTCAGCAAACTGCTAGGGTTTGGCTAAAGGCTAAGAGCTAAAAGCCCCATCGCGGCCGCCGCTAGCGTACCGCAGAAATTGACCGCTTCATTGTTCATCCATCCTCTGCGTTGAAGGGTTGCTCCCAGAACGCTGTCTACTAACATTCCCGCGACACCGGCGGCGACTGGAATCCAGAGCTGAGTGCGCGGAATCATCCCACTCATCACCGCGACGGTTGCCACCACCGCACCGGCAACTGTCCCAGCAATGCTGCCGGAGATGGTGATTGCGCCGTCGGTACCGGCGGGGACGGGTTTCCAGGTGGTGATCAAGAGCGCGGTGGGGCGACTGGTCTGGCCGATTTCGCTGGCTACGGTATCGGTGGCGGCTTCGGCGAGCGCGGCTGCTATCGCCAGGAGCCAGACGGGATTTCCGGTCGCGCCGAACGCCGCTGATGCGAGGGCTGGCACGGCCAGATTCGCCAGGACCTGCCAGGCGTTGCGTCCGTCGCCACGCTCGGCGACGCCTAGGTCCTGCTTGTGGCGATATCCGAAGCGGGTCGAGATCCAGGTCAACAGAAACAATGCTGCCAGGGTCGCAAAGGCGGACGGTCCGGCGCCGGCAAAGAGCAGAAAACAGGCGGCGCCTCCGGCGAACATGCCGGATCGGGTTACTCCGCGCAATGCACGCGCCAGCAGGGCGAAGCCCAGGGTCACCGCCGCGGCAATCGCCAGCCGGCCCGGGGACGACGCCCAGCCATACGCCAGGAACAATTTCAGCATCCAAAACCTCGATGGGTTGTGTGCAATTGCAGTTCACAGGCGCTGAACATACTATATTTCGGGTCTGCGCGCGGACTACCGCTGCCTGTGGGGCTTGTCCTCTGGATTCGCCCCGTAATCTGGCGGTGGAGCCCCCACGACAGTAGGCTACACTTCTGTACGCTTGGCGGAATGTTGTTTTGGTGGACGTGTGGGACGGACACTCTTGTCGGTCGCGGTTGATGTTGCCTTTGCTTTCGCGGGAGAAAAGTCAAAGGCGTCGGACAAGAGTGCCCGACCCACATGGAAGCCTCGTCTCTACTTGAAATTTCTGGGGTGACAACAATGGCGGCTTCGGTCTGGTCTGGTTATCTTACATTTGGATTAATTTCGATGCCGGTGCGTCTATTTTCGGGCGCGCGGAGTAATGGCATCTCGTTCAACATGCTGCATCGCACCGATCATCAGCGGGTGAAGCAGCAACTGTATTGTCCGGCGGACAACCAGGTGATCGAACGCTCCGATACCGTCAAGGGTTACGAATATCGCAAGGACGAATACATCATCATCGAGCCGGAAGAGATCAAGAAGATCGAGCCGAAGACGGCGAAGACGATGGAGATCCTGGAATTTGTGAAGTCGAGCGATGTGGATCCGGTGTATTTCGAGTCGTCGTATTACATGATGCCGGAAGAGGCGGGACGGCGTCCGTATGCGTTGCTGACCAAGGCGCTGGAAGAGAGCGAGTTCGTCGCCATCGCGAAGTTGACCATGCACAACCGCGAGTACACGGTGTTTCTGCGTCCGCACAAGGGCGGGATGATGCTGCACACCATGTACTACAAAGAAGAAGTGAAGGAAGTGGAATCGTTTGGCGCGCCGGACGTCGAGATCAAAGACGCGGAGCTTAAAGTTGCGCACCAGCTGATCGAAGCGCTGGCCGGCGATTGGGATCCGGATAAGTATCACGACACGTTCCAGGAGAATCTGAAAAAGCTGATCGAGACGAAACTGGAAGGTGGCGAAGTGCAGGAAGTCGAGAAGCCGAAGAAGCTGGCGCCGGTGATTGATCTGATGGCGGCGTTGAAGGAAAGCCTGGCGCAAACGAAGAAGCCGTCGGCGTCGGAAAAGGACGAGGCGCCGGCGAAGGCGCGTAGTCGTCGTTAGTCGGTAAGCGTCGGTGGTCGTTCGTCGTTCGTCGTTCGTCCTTCGCTAGTCGCGATTTGTTGTGGGCCATCGGAGAGGTTGCAAGTTTAGCGAAGAGCGAAGGACGAACAGCGAACCGCGAACGACGGTCTTCCGCTACAATATCCGTTCCGACTATCGGCGACCCTTTTTCAATGGAGTGCGAATGAAGCGGTATCTGTGGCTGTGTGTGGTGGTGATTCTGTTCTTGATCTGTACGGGGTGCGGCGACACCTACCGGCCGGTGATTACCGTGCAATTGCCGAAATTTCCCGATCCGAAGGCCAGCCATTCGGTGGTGTTGATCAACGACAATAACACCGACTTTTCCGATCCTCCGCACAGCGATCACGGGACCGTGATGTCGGTGGATGTATCGGGCGATAGCGTTGTCGGAGTGGCCAACGTGGGTCTGGCTCCGGTGCATGTCGTGCAGCAAACGGCGAGTCAGGTTCTGGTGGTGAATCACTCCGTGACGGGGGCCGTCGCCGACACTTTGACCAAGGTCACATTCTCCGGTACGCAGATTTCCAATACCACGACGATCAGCCTGCCGCCGGACTCAGCGCCGAATTTCGTGGCCAGTACGGAGCCCACCACGGCTTATGTTTTGCTGCCGAACTATGTGCCCGACCCAGTCAATTTCCCGGGTGTCGTGGTGCCCTCGGTGGGGGTGGTAAACACAGTGGCCAACCAGTTGGGGCCGACCATGGCCGTGCAAAATAAACCGGTCGCGATGGTCGAGACTCCGGACGCCAAGAAACTCTATGTGGCGAACAATGGCGCGGGGACGATCAGCAACTTCAACACGGTTGACCGGTCGCCAAGGAATCTCGTGCCGATCACGTTGAGTTCGGCACCGCTCTGGTTGGCCTCGCGCTCGGATAGTCAGCGCGTCTACGTGCTGGAAACTAACGGTACGTTAGCGACGCTGGATACGACGGCGACTGCGGGCCCGGACATCCTAACCGAGACCTCTATCAGCGTGCCGGGGGCACTTTCGATGCTCTACGACGGCCATCTCAACCGGCTCTACATCGCGGGGGGAACCCAATTCGCTGTGGTGGATGTCGCTTCGTCAACGCCACAACTCCTGAAGACGATTCCGTTCCCACAGGTTCCGAGCGTGCCTCCGGTAGATGCCTTGGCGGTGGCGGTGGCGGCCCTACCCGACGGAAGCCGGGCTTATGTGGCGTCCGTCCCCAACAACCCGCAGCCTAGCCAGGTCAGCATCTCGGCGGTCCAAGGAGATGGCAAGACTGCCACCTACGCCTACACCTTGACCGGCGGGCATAACCTCACCGTAGGCATGCCGATTGCCGTGTCTGGCATAACACCCGACGGATTCAACGGAACGTTCACGATCAATACGGTTACTGGGACCTCGTGTGATCAACCCACGCAGGTGTGCACTTTCCAGACCCTGAACGCAACGGTTGCGAATCAAACCGCGGAGACCGGTACCGGTGGCAGTACGATCGACCACCTCTTCCCACAGGTGACCGTGATCAACACCTCCGGAAACACGATCAAGAGCACATTTGATATTCCTGGTTTTCCGGATGCGACCGTCGTGGGTTCTCCCTACTTCGTCCCGGTGTGCGCCGCTACTAGGTTCCGCTTCACGATGGCGGCGGGAGGAGACAGTTCGCGGGTGTATCTGGCGAGTTGCGATGCTGGGAATGTGAATGTGATCGACACCGCAACGGATACTTACATACTGAACTTGAAAGCTCCGGGGAGTTCGCGTGCGCCGATTAACGGCAATCAGCCGCCGCCACAGAATCCGGTGTTTATGATTGCGGGTCCGTAAGGCAGGGTAGTGCCTTTGTGGGACGGGCACTCTTGCCCGTCGCCTTTGACTTTTGTTGACTAGACAATCAACGTCAAGGCCAACACCAACATCCACACCAACACCAATTGCGTCGGACAAGGGTGTCCGACCCACATTCCTACCCACATTCTTTGAGGAGAACTAGCCGGCGACGGCGTGTTCGGCTACGCCGCTGAAGTGATAGCGGAGGGCGACATTCATGAAGACGGTTCCGGTGGCGGTGTTGAAGCACATCACCAGAGCTTCGGTATCTTCGCTGGTCTTGGTGCCGTGGTCGGCGGTGTGCAGGTGAGGGGGATGAACGCGAAAGTGGAATCCCTGGTCGTTCAGGGTGGTAACAGCGTTGCCCACGATCTGATTGGCGAGCTCAAAGACGGTCTCGCGCACCAGGTCGTCGGTCTGGGGCAGTTCGGTGCCGGCCATGCAGCTGGCGACTTTTACGGCCGTTTCAGGGGCCAGGTCAAAAATGATTCGGCCTTCGATGTCGCCGGTCAGGCAGACTTCGGCGGCGATGCCCCGGCGACGATAGGCTTCTTCTTCCATGCTCAGATTTTCGACGGAGGTGGGCCCTTGCAGTCCCTGGGCGAGGACAGCATCCGCCGAGTTAATGAAAGGCTGGATCAACTCCATGCGCATCTGGCTAGGCTCCTGCTCCGGCGCCGCGCGCCGCAGCTCCATCATCCCGCATCACGTACTTGATGACTTCGTAGAGCACTTCGGGCTTGACCGGCTTTTGCACGAAATGCCGGGCGCCACGCTGGAGCGCAGCAACGATGTTTTCCTGATATCCGACCGAGGAAACCATCACAATGCGGGCATCGGGATGCTCGCGGACGATTTTCTCCGCCGCTTCAATGCCTTCCATCTGCGGCATGGTGATATCCATAAGAACGATGTCGGGCGTGACCCGGTCGTACTCGCTGATTGCGGTGACGCCATCTCCGGCTTCGCCAGCCACCTGCCCACCGAACGATTCCACCATTCGGGCGAGGTTCTTGCGAGCGAAGACAGAATCGTCCACGATCAGGTAGCGCACGGGTTGTCCGTCTTCGCTCCGGGTTACGGGCGCAAACTGTTCCATGACACTTCTCCCCTCCTAAGCAATATCACGGGATATCAACCTTTCGGTAGATAACCCTAGTTACTTCCGGCACTAGCCCCTTGTCGGCGACCAGCGTCTTTCCCCGCACGTTCGGACATACATTGTGCCTGTAACGTGTTGGGCAATTCTTCCAGGTGAACGACCCTGGTCGCAAAACCCCGGTCAATCGCAGCCTTGGGCATGCCATACACCACGCAGGAGTCCTCGCTCTGGGCGATCGTCACTCCGCCTGCTTTGCGCACTTCCCCCATGCCAGCCGCTCCGTCTTCACCCATTCCGGTCATAATCACGGCAACGGACTGGGAACCAAATTCTTCGGCCACGCTGCGAAACAGGACATCCACCGAGGGACGATGCCCTTGCACGGGAGGTCCATCCGACAGCACGGCTACATTTCCCAAGGGCAGCTTCTTCACCTTGAGGTGGTGATTTCCGGGACAGATCAGCACTCTTCCCGCCAGCAGCAAGTCGCCGGACTGCGCTTCCTTTACGCGGACGGCGCAGGTTTCGTCGAGCCGCCGGGCAAACATCTCGGTAAAGCCCTCCGGCATGTGCTGCACGACGATAATGCTTCCGGGAAATTCGGCCGGCAGATGCGAGAACAAGTATTGCAGGGCATTCGGCCCGCCCGTGGATACGCCGATGGCAATGACGCGCGTAGGCACGGTAGCAGCCTGCGTGCGAGCTTTCAAGGCACGCGTGCCTTCGGGCATCAGGTTGGGACGAAAGCTGTTGCTCTGGGCCGCGGCCTTGATCTTGCCGATTAGTTCGGCGGCAATCTCGGGCATGCGGGCGGAGAGGTCGGCGGGTTTCGCGACCGAGTCGAACGCACCCAGTCCGAGCGCTTTTAGAGTAATCGACGCGCCCGTCGTGCTGTGCGAACTGACGACGATGACCGGCAAGCGCCATCGCCGCATGATTTCTTTCAGGGTGTCGATGCCATTCAGCCCGGGCATTTCCAGATCGAGTGTGATGACCTGGGGCGCCAGCTCTTCAATTTTCTTGAGGCCAAAATTACCGTCCATGGCGGTGCCTACGACTTCGATGGAGTCGTCGCGCTCGAGGATCTTCGGAATCAACTTTCGCATCAGGGCGGAGTCGTCGACTACCAGCACGCGTATGGGCTTGCTCATGCCTGACCTCCCGCCGTGTGGAATGCCTGGGGCGCAATGGCAGCACCGGCGCGCAGCAGACTGGCCAGCCGACTGTCGGCCGCGCGGCCACCGCCTTTAGCAAAACGTTCCACCAGTGCCAGCAGGTTCAGGATCAACACCACACGGCCGTCGCCGAGAATGGAAGCGCCGCTGATCAAGTCGGTGGCAATGGCCTGATCGTCGAGGGCCTTGATGACCAGCTCTTCTTCACCGACGAGGTCATCGACGATCAAGCCAAACTTCCGCTCGCCACTGCTGGTGACCAGCACAAAGATCTTGTTCTGGGCCGAAGCCGGACCCGGTTGCGGGGGCGCTCCCAAACGCAATAGAGGCAGCACCTGGTTGCGCAGTTGGAGGACTTCGTAATTTTCGACCTGATGAACCTGCTCCTCGACGGTGCGGGCAATCTCCACCACCGAGTTCAGGGCAATCGCATAAAGACGTTTTTCCACGCCAAAGAGCAGCGCCTTGATAATGGCCAGCGTCAGAGGCAGGCGAAGGCGGAATGTGGTGCCGCGGCCGGCTTCGGTCTCGATCTGTACGGTTCCCTTCAGGCGATCGAGGACGCTGTGTACGACGTCCAATCCGACTCCACGACCGGAGAGTTCGGTGATTTCTGCGGCCGTGCTGAAGCCCGGGCGAAGAATTAATTCGAGAGTCTGGGCATCGCTGTACTGACCGGCTTCTTCCGCTGAGATCAACCCCTGCGACAAGGCGCGCTGGCGAACCTTGGCTACGTTGATACCGTTTCCATCGTCGGCGACTTCGATCACTACCTGGCTGCCCTGGTGATAGGCGTTCAGGCGCAAGGTTCCCTGGGCGCGCTTGCCGGCCCGGACGCGCTCCTCGGCGGTCTCAAGACCGTGTCCGATGGCATTGCGCACCAGATGGGTGAGCGGTTCCGCGAGTGCGTCGAGAATGCGCTTGTCTAGATCGGTGTCCGCGCCTTTGACGACCAGTTCGATTTCTTTCCCGGCTTGGCGGGCGACATCCCGCACCACGCGCGGGAAGCGGCGGAAGAGCTGGTCGACCGGCACCATCCGGATCTTCATCACCGAGCGCTGCAGATCGTTCAGTGCACGCGCCTGGAAGGCCATGACATCGGCGAATTTGCCGCGTAGATCGTCTTTCGGAAAGCGCTGCCCAAACTCGATCAGCATCTGCTGCCACATGGACTTTGCGAGGATCAGTTCGCCGACCAGATTGAGTACAACGTCGATCTTTTCGGCATCAACCCGCAGTGTGTTATCCGATGCCGGGGATTGGACAGGAGCGGCCAAATCCTCGGCGATTGCTTTCAGGGCCGCTGGCTGGGTGGGCGTGTCGACGAGATCCTCGGCCGACGACTCTACGGAAGGAACTGTGCCCGGAGCGGCGGGCGATGTCTTCCCACGCAAGAGTGCGACCTTGGCACTGTGCGCAATGGTCGGAATCCGGCATTTGGTGCGAATCTGTTCGGCTGATTTTTCCGATGCGAGGGCGAATTCCAGATGGCTGACTACCGCCTCGCTCTCCGGATAGACCGCCAGTACTTCACCCATGGCCGACAGAGCCACCTTGATCAACTGGC
>JAYTFO010000327.1:0-2838 GCA_043734305.1 Acidobacteriota bacterium
GAAATTTCGGACTGGCCAACTTGGTCAGCAAGCAGTTCCGCCATGGCTGCCACTTTGACCGGGCTGGAAGTGTGCAGCATGGCCAAAAACTCGTCGTTCCCCCACCGTCCAAGAAAGTCCTCAGGGCTCAAACTATGCCGGATGGTCTGGGCCGCAGTGCGCAAGAACGTTGCCATGGAGTCCTTGCCACAGCGATTGGATAGCTCTTGCAAACCTACGAGCCGGACGCGCAATAGACCCCAGCCGCCGTGACAAACTTCCAACTCGGCTAGACTCTCTTGCAACACGGCGCGAGTTAACCGCTGCGACGAAACTCCGGTCAGCGAATCCACACAGCCGTACAGCGGCGCTCCCGGCGCCTCCGCAACGGAACTGGCCACCGCTTCCTCAAACGCGATCGCCACTCCCATGGTTACTCCGTTGTCATCGAGGAGCGGTAAAGTGCGGATCTGAACTCCCAGACGGTGCCCCTGTTTGTGGAGCGTGAAGACGTGGTTCTGGAGCGCCTGCCCATCGCGAAAGGTGGTGGTTACCGAACAGTGGTCGCCAGCCAGAACTCGACCCGCCGGATCAAAATGCGGAAGCGACTCGCCGCAAACCTTGCCGATCACTTCATGTCCCAGGTAGCCCGTAATCTGCTCCGCCCCGCGGTTCCAGAAGCGCACCCGCTGCGCCCGGTCGAGCACATAAATACCAACCGGCAAGTTTTGCAGTACCGATCGATAGAGTGCGGGGTCTTCAAAAAAGGGAGACATGATGGGCCATACAGGTTATCGGCAGGGAAAGGCGGGAACTTCAGAGCGGGTCACAGGGCGGGGGCACAGGTCACAGTTGAAGCAAATCCAGCCGCGAAGCGGAGAAACATGAAAGCCCGGTTCCTCAATCATCGACGGGGTCGGTCCGAACAGCAGCACCTACATGAAATTCAACCTGGCCGGCGTTCCAGCCGGCGCGACGGTGAGCAAAGCTACGTTGCGCCTCTACGTGGATGCGGTGGTGCGTTACGCCTGTCGTCCTCAACTTCAGCCCGGCCAGCGGCGCGGTGGGTTCCTCGGTAGTGATCATCGGCAACAGCTTCACGGGAGCTACCAAGGTGACCTTCGGTGGCGTCAAAGCGACTGTCTTCTCGGTGGACTCTTATACGCAGATTACGGCCACGGTTCCCGCAAATGCCAAGACCGGAAAAATTCAAGTGACTACGCCGGGAGGCACTGCAACCAGCTCCACGTCCTTCACGGTGAACTGAGGTTTGCAAAGATACGATTCAAGACCTAACTCATCGACAAGGTGCCGCGGCACTCCACGAATTTCCCGTCGGCGATATGGACGGAATGCTGAAAGAGTTCGAGCGGGGGTATGGCACCCTCGGCGGCTGAAGCCGGTTGTGCAGCGGGTTCTGACGGCATGGCTGAAGCCATGCCCCTTCAAAGCTATTTGCGAACTGACTTAGTCAGAGTTTCAATAAACTCTACTTCACGCCTTTCTCCGGATTCCACGATCCCTGCTGCCTGCGGACATAGATCATTTGTCCGATGTGGTAGGCATTGTGCGCCCCGACGTGGGCGATCCTGGACGCCTCGGATTCCAGTTTCTTTTCGTCGGCGGCTTCTACCGCTTTTTCCCACGCGGTCATCACTTCGTCGAGCTGCTTCACGGTCGCGGCCCAGCTCTTGGCGTCGAAGCTGTTGAAGGTTTCTTCGTTGTTGCCGCTGAACTTCGCTGGTGTCTCGCCTTTGAATTCCGCCAGCACGTGCAGGTTCCAGAAAATCAGATGATTGGCAAGTTGGCCAACCGAGTGATTTCCTTTGCCGTCTGTCCAACTCGCTTGCTCTGGAGTCAGTCCCTCCACTGCGATATTGGCGGGCACGAACCAATCTTTTTCGGTGTGCGTGGTTCGCAGTTGCTCCAGCAGGACGCCTTTGAGCGTGGTCGGCTTCTTGTCTTCCGCCTGGGCTAGGAACGTCATCGACAGAACTACGAAGAAAGCGAGTGACTTCATCATTTTCATTCCATTGATCTCCTGGGCCATCGATTCCACTGACGGCCGGCGCGGCTTAGACGTGGCGGGACGCCAGTGGTGAGCGAAAGACTTCAGCGATCTGCTAACGTCCTGGCCCTTTCAGCAGTCTACCTTGGAGGCCAGTGCGTTTTTTTGGGGAACCGGGCGCTCATTCTTTCCGTATCAAAACATATAAGACGGAGGCGGATGCCCGTCTCTGGACTGACCCCACGGAACCAGACCATGCGAATGTTAATCGAGATCGTCCGCCAATCGCTGGCCACCTTGTGGGCCCACAAGCTGCGCTCGTTCCTGACCATGTTCGGGATCGCCTGGGGTGTGGGATCGTTGCTCCTGCTGGTCGGACTGGGCGAAGGCTTCCGCAGCGGACAGACGCGGCAACTGGCCACGCTCGGTCAGGACATCATGTTCATGTTCCCGGGCCGTATCCCGGCGGTTGCGGGCAGTACGCTCTCGGGCCGTACTTATCATTTCACTTACCAGGACTATCTGGCGATCCGACGCGACGCCCGCACCTTGAAGAACCTTTCTCCGGTCTTGAACCGCGAGGATATTCGCGCGGTCAGCGACTACGGCTCCACCAATGGCCAGATCTTCGGAATCGCGCCCGAATACAACCAGATCCGCAATGTGCCGGTCGGAACTGGACGCTGGTTCAACGACCAGGACAACGTAGAATCGCGCCGGGTTGCGGTGGTGGGATGGGAGTTGGTAAAAAACATTTTCCCGGGAGGCAATCCCGCCGTCGGGTCGACCATTCTGCTCAACGGATCGAGCTTCGAAATCATCGGAGTGGTCGCCAAGGTCGGTCAGGACGG
>JAYTFO010000328.1:0-10015 GCA_043734305.1 Acidobacteriota bacterium
AAAGTTGTCGGCCTGATGAATATTCAATTCGCAATCCCGCGTGGCCCCGCCGCGAAAGACAGCGAACATCCAGACGGCACGGTCTACGTGATCGAAGTAAACCCGCGCGCGTCGCGTACGGTACCCTACGTCTCCAAAGCCACCGGCGTGCCTTTGGCGAAGATCGCCGCGCGCCTGATGACTGGCCGCAAGCTCCGCGAATTCCTTCCTGAATTTATCGAGCGCGCCGCCGACCTCGACACTGGCCGCTGCTTCTACGTGAAGTCGCCGGTGTTTCCGTGGTCGAAATTTCCCGGAGTCGATACCGTCCTTGGCCCCGAGATGCGCTCTACCGGAGAAGTCATGGGCGTCGCCGACAACTTCGGCGAAGCCTTTTACAAAGCCCAACTCGCCGCCGGACAAAAGTTGCCCACGCAAGGCACCGTCTTCATCAGCGTGAACGATCAGGACAAACCGCAAGTGGCCGAAGTCGCCAAACGTTTCTTCGAGCTCGGATTCAAACTGGTCGCAACCCACGGCACCGCCGACCTCATCGAAGCCTCCGGCCTGCCCGTTGATCGCGTCTACAAAGTAAAAGAAGGCCGCCCCAATCCCGTCGACCTCATCAAAGCCGAGCGCATCCAGCTGATCGTCAACACGCCGCACGGCCCCGATCCCTACTTCGACGAAAAAGCGATTCGCCGCGCCGCCGTGACTGCACGCATTCCAACCATCACCACGCTCTCCGCCGCCCGCGCCGCCGCCGACGGCATCGCCGCCTTGCAACGCGGGGAAGTCAGAGTACAGGCTTTGCAGGCACTGCACGCGGAGCGAGTCGGGACGCTCCATTCGAACTAGGGGAACTCTGCTTACGTTGGTTCGCGAAGGGCTTTGAAAGGGCATGGCTTTCAGCCATGCCGCCAGGACCCGCTCCACAAGCGGCTTCAGCCGCCGAGGACTTCTTTTTGATCGGACGCCCTCGCCAGTGCAAAGCGAATACCTACAATAACTTCTCTCTCCCTTGAATCCTTTCCCTGCAACCCGCGCTCTTCTTAGGTAGAGGACACTTTGAGCTCAATCGACATCGCCACCGCCTCCGACCTGCTTACCCGCAGAACCAACCCATCGGAATTTCAGTGGGTAGACGTCCGCTCCGCCACCGAATATGCGTCCGGACACATCCCTGGCGCGGTGAATATTCCCATTGAGCAGATCGAAGTCCGCCTCGAAGACCTGCTCCCGAATGTGCCCATCGTCCTGGTCTGCCAGGCTGGCAAACGCGCCCGCATGGTCGCAGGATTACTCGAACCCTGCCGCAAGGACGTCACCGTCCTCGAAGGCGGAACTGCCGCGTGGCAAGATGCGGGACTTCCCCTAGTCGTGAGCACAAATTCCCGCTGGTCGCTCGAGCGCCAGGTGCGTTTGATTGCCGGCTTGCTGATTCTGACTGCTCTGCTGCTATCGGCAACCGTTCATCCTTACTGGCTCGGGCTTGCCGGAATCGTCGGCCTCGGCCTCACTTTCGCCGGACTCACCGACATCTGCATGATGGCAGCCGTCTTGGTCAAACTGCCCTGGAATCGCACTCGTTCCTCAGTAAGCACCCAATCATGCACACTGTAACCGCCATCACAGACATTTGTCCCGCGCTCGCCGACAATGGCAACATGAACTTCGAGTCCCTCGTCAACCAGCACAAGGACGCCGTCTACCGCCAGATGATCCGCGTCTGCGGAAATCGCGAAGACGCCGAAGACGTTCTGATCGAAGCCTTGTTCAAAGCCTACCGGAATCTCGATCAGCTTCGTGACTCCGTCGCCTTTCGCGCGTGGCTCGCCCGGATTGCCAACCGCGTCTGCTGGCAACTGCGTAAGCGCGAAGCCCTGCTCCCCATCCTGCAGCTCTCGACCTTAGAGGAGGAGGGGAGGGAACTCTCCGCCGGGGACCCGCCGATTGATTCGCAAGTAGAGCTCGCGCAAATGAAAAGTCTGCTGACCACCGCCATCGCATCCTTACCCGAGCAGTACCGTCTCGTCTATGAAATGCGCGACCTGCAAGACGTCAGCGGTGAGAAAGCCGCCCGGAAGTTACATATTTCTTCCGCGGCCATGAAGTCGCGCCTTCATCGCGCGCGAGCATTGGTGCGCCAACAACTGGACGCGGCACTGTTACGCACGCAAAGGGAGATGCCCGGAACCGCCCATCTCTAGCCGCGAAGCGGCGCAATAGGAAAGCCCGGCACGGCAGTGCCGGATAGGCTCGGGAGGATGTGAGTCCCGAAGGGACGGCACCTTCGGCGGCAAGTGGAACCTTATCAGGAGGACCATATGGAAGTCTCAGTCGAACATCTCGGAGCCGTTCAATTCGAAATCAGAGCGCGCCAGCACGTGATCGCGTCCGACCAACCCGCCGAAAACGGCGGATTCGACGAAGGCATGACCCCGCCGGAATTGCTCCTGGCGTCGTTAGGCTCATGCGCGGCTTTCTATTCGGCCATGTATTTGCGAAAACACAAGCTCGCCGATCAGGGCGTCCGCGTGCATGTTACCGCCGAGAAAAAGAAAGATCCGCCCCGCATGGACGACTTCCGCATTTCCATCGACGCGCCGGTCGATCTGTCGCCCATCCATCTCGCGGGAATCGAACGGGCTGTCCACCAGTGTCTGATTCACAACACCCTGTTGAATCCTCCGGCGATTGCGATCGAGATCAAGGCCGGAGCCATGGAAGGCGCTTCAGGAAATTGACGCAACATTTTTTCCGCTGCCACAAGCGCAGGCAATGTGTTACATTATTGCCATATGAGTAACACACTAACCATCCGCCTGCCCGAGGATATGATTGCCTGGCTCAAGGAAACCTCGCAGCGCACCGGCATCCCCGTCGGCCGCCTCATCCGCGAGCAATTGGAGTCCGCCCGGGAGCAAAAGGACGAGAAGCGTTTTATGCGCCACGCCGGCGCGATAAGCGGTCCGGCCAACCTTTCTTCGCGTAAGGGATACTCGCGGAAATGAAAGCGATCGCCGACACGGGCTTCATCGTCGCATTTCGAAATCGCACAGACGAGCATCACGCATGGGCCATCGACTTGGCGGAACGTGTCACCGAACCACTCCTGACCTGCGAGTCGGTACTTTCGGAAGCAGCGTTTCAGGTCGGTTCAAGCGAGGCTATCCTCGCGCTGATTGAGGACGGTCTTTTACGCCTCGCGTTCGACTGCAACCGCCACTTGGAATCCCTGCGTGAACTTGCCCAGCGCTACCAGGACCGGCGCCCTGACCTCGCTGACCTCTGCCTAATCCGGATGAGCGAACTGTATCCCCGGCATTCTGTCATCACGGTCGACGAAGCCGACTTCCGCGTCTATCGCCGCAATAAACGCGCAGTCATTCCGCTGATCTGTCCTCCGAAGAAATACGCTAAGATGTGAATCATGTTTCTTCACGGCATCTTCCCACCCATCACGACGCCGTTCTATCCCGACGGCAACGTCTATCACAAGAAACTCGAATCGAACGTCGAGCACTACTCGCGCACGCCTGCGGCGGGGATTGTTGTGCTCGGTTCCACGGGGGAAGCCATCCTGCTCTCCGACCAGGAGCGTCGGGACGTCCTCAAGACCGCTCTGGCTGCGGCTGCGCCCAACAAAGTCATGGTAGCCGGAACGGGCATCGAGTCCGCCCACGAAACGCTCAAGCTCACCGAGTACGCCGCCGAGCTTGGATACGACGCGGCCATGGTGCGCACGCCGCACTACTACAAGAAGCAGATGCTTCCCGCTAACATCCTTGCGTTCTATCGCACGGTGGCGGACCGCTCGCCGCTGCCGGTCGTGATCTACAACTTCCCGCAGGCCACTGGATACGACATCCCCGCCGAACTCGTGATCGAACTCGCCGGCCATCCGAACATCGTCGCCATCAAGGAATCAAGCGGCAATCTCGACAAAGTAAAGAAGATGGTCGAGGGGACCCGCCACGTAAAACGACAAACAGCCGTTACCGAAACTTTCGACGCCGTCACTCTGCGCATGTTGAAAGCTGCCGCTGCCGACACGTCGAACGGCGGCCAGCTTGTCTCGGTCGAAGCCTTGGCGGGAACAAGCAAGCCTTCATCGTCTGCTGTAACTGCCGTTGGCAAACTTAAGACGCGCCAGAAAGAAGTCGGCTTTCAGGTTATGGTCGGTGCCGCCCACCAGCTCGAAGCATCGCTCGCACTGGGAGCCGTCGGCGCGATTGTTGCCTTTGCCAGCCCCGCGCCCATGGCCTGCTATGAAATCTACGCCGCGCTGAAAGAAGGCGATACTGCCCTGGCCCTGGAAAAACAAGAGCGCGTCAAACTGGCCGCCCAGCGCGTCGTCGGAGACTTCGGCGTTCCCGGAGTGAAATACTCCATGGAACTGAACGGCTACTACGGAGGGCCGTCCCGACTCCCGTTCCTCCCCCTCACAGCCGACCAGAAATCGGAAATAGAAAAACTCATGGCCGGTATCAAGAGTTAAGTGTGGCGCCGGCGACTCGCAGGCATGGGTAGGGGCGGTTTCCGGTAGTTACTCCAGGCATGCAAGGCGACTGTTGCTTTCTTACAGAACCTATGCGAGTATCCCCTGCATGCCGCGCCATCTTACTTTCGTGACTGCGTTTCTCTTATTGATCGCCACTTTTTCCTTGGCGAAAAAGTCCGAACTGGTCATGATGTGGCCGCAGGACAATCCCACCCTGAAGCTCACCTTCGGCACTTTCCAGGAGTTGGCGTCCTACGGTGGCAAGATATCCCTCACCTCTGACGTCGTTGTGCAGAACTTGACCAGCAAAGCGATACCCCGCGCGTCCATGACCGTTTCGCTTCTCGATAAGAACAACGTCCGCATCGGCACCGGGACCTTGACCGTGGAAGACCTGAATCCAAGCCAGTCCGCCAAAATCCAGTTTCAGTGTTTTTCAGTAGGCCAACCGGTAAAGCTAAATCTTGCCGCCTATAACGGCGGAGGCGTGCCCACCTCTACCAAAGCAACCACGATCACAATCATTTCCGTCCCGCCCGGAGCCGCGCTTAAAGTAGACGATCAAGCGGTCGGAACCACGCCCATCAAAGTTCGGGTCGTGGGAGGCACGCACAACCTCGAACTCCATAAAGACGGCTATGCCGACGCGAAGACACCGCTCGATGTCAATCCCGATGAAGCTCCCGGCGGTTCAATCACTATCACACTCGGTGGCCTGGCCAATGACACGATTGAACTCCGCGACGGCTCCATCCTCATGGGCGACGTGATTTCTATGAACATCGAGTCAGTCGTCATCAACGTCCGCGGTAACGAACAGACGTTTGAGCGCAACAAGATCAAGAAGATTTTTCTGGTCGAGCGCACCATCACGCACATCTCCGTGCCAGATTCGCCGGCGAAAGTCAGTCCAACTCCGGGCGACCCCCCAACAACCCACCCTTAGAACAGACAACCATCGCCATCACGCGCCCTTGTGATCCGCTTCACAAGTTTGTATACTTAATTAGAACGAACGTTCGAACCGAATGCCACGCGCCTCCCTCACTCGCGCTCCCGGACGCCCCCGTCGTGCCGCCAGTCCCATTTCCGACGCCCGTTTCCATCGCCGTCTCGGCGAAGTGCTGGACCACGCCACCGAAGTTTTCTGTGAAAAGGGATACGAAGGCGCGTCGATGCGCGATCTTTCGCGCGCCTCTGGCATGTCGCTCGCTGGCCTCTATCATTACTTCGGATCGAAGGAACGACTCCTCTACCTGATTCAGAAACAGACCTTCACCACCATCCTGGAAAAACTCAAGGGGCGCCTCGAAGAGATCGAGGAACCCGAGCAACGCATTCGCATCTTCATCCTGAATCATCTGGAATATTTTCTGGTCAACCAGCAAGGCATGAAGGTCCTGTCGCATGAAGACGAAGCGTTGAAGAATGGCCTCGGTTCGGAAATCGCCGCCATTAAGCGCGAATACTATCGCATCTGCCTTGGGCTGATGGATACACTCAAACGGGAGCGCAAACTCGACTTCGACGCCCGCACCGCCGTCATGAGCCTGTTCGGCATGATGAACTGGATCTACACCTGGTACAACCCGCGCGTCGACGGCGGCGCTGATGAACTTGCCGAGCGCATGGGCGATATTTTTCTCCTCGGTATTACCAGCAGCACCGCGAGACGTTCGTCGTTGAAGCGGCACAGAACACGATCGAAACTTTGAATCTGTCACTCCGAACCGTCCGAAGGCGAAGCCGAGGACGAGCGAGGGAACTGCAGTTCGCCGACGCATCAACAACGCCGGTCAATTGAATCGCAAGAGCTAAGGAGCAACTCATGGCCACAACCGTACAGCCCGCCACCGGCGAGTCCACCAAGCTGCTGATCAACTACCGCACCGACGCCGGCGTCGCTGTGATCGAGATGAACGATCCGCCCGCCAACACCTACACCTATGAGATGAACCGCCAGCTCGACGAGGCCATCCTCAAAGCCCGCATGGACAACGACGTTTACGTCATCGTCCTCACGGGCGCGGGCGATAAGTTTTTTTCTGCCGGCGCGAACATCAAAATGTTGGCCAGCGTCGATCCAACTTTCAAGTATTACTTTTGCCTGCACGCCAACGAAACGCTGCTGCGCCTCGAGCACACGCCGAAACTTGTCATCGCCGCGATCAACGGACACTGCGTCGGCGGTGGACTCGAAATCGCCATGGCCGCCGACCTTCGCATCGCCCGCAAAGATGCCGGCAAAATCGGCCTGCCCGAAGTGAACCTCGGTGTACTCCCCGGCACTGGCGGCACGCAGCGCCTGTCACGCATGGTAGGGAAGAGCAAGGCCATTGAGTTGATGGTCACCGGCAACACCTTCTCGTTTGAAGAAGCGAAAGAGTTCGGCATCCTCAACGACATCTTCGAACGCGATGGCTTCATGGATAACATCATGGAGTACGCTCGCCAGTTCACGCCTCCCAACAAAGCCGCCAAGGCCGTAGGCCGCATCAAGCGCGCCGTACAGACGGGTTGGGAAATTCCGATGGAATCCGCGCTCGCGGTTGAGCGTGAGAACCAACAAATCTTGTTTCAGAGTGACGACGCCAAAGAAGGCCTCGCCGCGTATGTAGAGAAACGGCCAGCAGTCTTCACCGCCAAGTAGAAACGCATTCTACTTATTGGTCGAACGAAAAGCGTGAACCACAGAGGACACAGGGGACACAGAGAACATCTAGCCAGTTTTCCCCTGTGTACTCTGTGACCTCTGTGGTAAAGATTTCGAGGTCCTATGCCAGGTAAAGTTGCGAAGATTGGAAGTTTCGGCGATTGGGTCGGTCTGTTCGACGACTGGCGCAAAGAAATCGGCGTCAATCAGGATGATGTTTCTTCATTCCACTTTGACACTCTCTATGGCGCGGTGGAAGCCAGCGACATTCAGTTCGGCTCGTACAAGGGCCGCCCCAAGTGGGAAAACCTGCGTCAGGTGCCGACGCAGCAGATGCGCGACGCGCTCATGAACATGATCGTGTATCAGGGTGACACGGAGTTCGCGAGCGTGGAGCAGCAGCGCAATTTGTTTGAGTCCGCGCCCACCGACTGGGACCGCCGCGCGCTCACTCGCGTGATGATCGAAGAGATGCGCCACGGCTGGCAGATGTGCGCCCTGCTCATCGACTTCTTCGGTTCGTCCGGCAAAGTTGAAGCGCAGAAGATGCTGGAGCGCCGCGCCTTTGAGAACAAGCGATTACTGGGAACGTTCAACGTAGACATCGATAACTGGCTGGACTTCTACACTTACACTGACTTCGTCGACCGCGACGGGAAGTTTCAGCTGCAGATGCTGAAGTATTCGTCGTTCGCCCCGCTCGGCCGTTCGACTTCCTACATGCTGCGCGAAGAAGCCTTCCACATGGGCACCGGCAATGACGGCCTGCGCCGCGTGGTCGAAGCCGGAGTGATCCCGCGCTGGCTGATGCAGAAATATCTCAACAAATGGATTTCTAGTTCCTACGATCTCTTCGGCACGGATCATTCTTCGTCGGCGCATTGGGCTTACGTGTGGGGCATCAAGGGACGCTATGATGAACCGCAGAATGAACAGACGGCCGACCTCGACGACCTCAACGATTACAACCGTCATCTTTATCACAAGGAAGTTTCAGGACTGATCGAACGCCTGAACACATTTCTGAAGCCCGGCGAGAAGAAGTTTTATACTCCGGACATGCACTTCAACCGGAACATCGGACGCTGGGCAGGGAAAAAGTTTCACTGCGAAACGGGCGAACCACTCGACGACCGCGCGTACGAACAGCACTGCGAAGAGAATCTGCCGGGCGTGAAAGACAAAGAACTTCTGTTGGACATTCTGCGCAATGAGAAGAAGTGGATCAAGGAAAAGGAAGGCGCTCGCGACCCGCTGTCGACGATCGGAGAGCCGCGAAAGTCGGCGATTAATATTTAAGCGATTTCGACGTTATGTTCCACGTGGAACGGTTGTACTGGCGTTAGTGTACGTACATACGTGTACTGAAGTCGGCTGTAACGTGAAGAGCTCCAAGAAGTTACCTGCCTCCTAACTCGCGGAGCTGAAATAGAGCAATGCCAACGCTTTCTACAGTCCGGATCGCCGTCGAAGTCACGCCGCCGGTGGCTCGGATACGGCTGACTCACCCTCCGCTGAACGTCATCGATTTGCGAATGATGCAGGAACTCGCTCTAGCGCTGGCCGACGTTGAAGGCCGCCCGAACGTGTCTACCATTTTGTTCGAGGGTGATTCGCGAACGTTTTCGGCGGGCGTGGACGTGAAGGCGCATGTGCCGGAAGAAGTCCACGAGATGCTCACTCGTTTCCACGCCGTGATCCGCGCCGTGGTGGCTTCGCGTAAAATCACCATTGCGGCAGTGCAGGGAGCGTGCCTGGGCGGAGGAGCGGAACTGGCTGCTGTGTGCGACATGGTGTACACTGCCCGCGATGCGCGTTGGGGTTTTCCCGAGATCAAGTTGGGCTGTTATCCGCCGGTTGCGGCGGTTGCGCTTCCGGCGCTGGTTGGACAGAAACGCGCAAGTGAACTGATCTTTACAGGTCGCCAGATCAGCGGCGATGAAGCGGTGGCAATCGGGTTGGCTAACCGTTCGGTCAGTGCAGAGGAACTGAACACGGTCGTTGAGGAGACGTTGAGCCAACTTCAGGCAATGAGCCCCGTTGCCCTTGCCCACGCGAAGAAAGCGGTTTATGCGTGGGACGCGATCCATTTTGACAAGGGACTAGCGCGGGCGGAGAAGATATATCTGGAAGAACTTATTCATACCGAGGACGCCCGCGAAGGGGTTGCCGCATTTCTCGAGAAGCGGCCGCCGAAATGGACGGGAAAATAGAATTGGCGAATAGCAGCGCAATGGCGGAGCGTCCTTACAATTCGGGCCACCTGATGTGTCGCGCGACGGCGTGGGGCATTATGGGATTCCTGGCTTGCTCATACTTCGCGTGGATTTCTTTCAGCCACATTTTGCATGGGGTATATGACTGGCCTCACGACGGCTGGACGGCGGCGACTTACGTGGTGTGGATCGTGCTGCTGGTCGGGTTGATGATGGATACCCACTGTCTGCGCGAACGAATATTTTTCGGAGTGCTGGTCGTAAATTTTGTGATCGGTTTCGGGCTGACGGTGTGGCGGACGGTTCCGTCCGCGCAGGTGCACAATGCGAGAATTGGCACGGGTGCATTGTGGGCAGCGGCGGCGTTGGTTAGTTTGACGACGATGGGGCGGGGAAGTGTTGTGGGGCGGGATTAGCGCGGCGGTAATTGCAATGGCAACGCCCCATGAAAAAAAAGAGCTCGCCGGGGTGCCGTCCCTTGCGGGACTCTGATCTTTCACTGTGCTACCCGGCACTGCCGTGCCGGGCTTTCCTATGCCGCCGCTTCGCGGCTGGGGCGGCGGTAGCCCGCCACATTCTCGGAATTTTCGTCTGTCTACAAGGCTTAAGAGACAGCTCCATAGGAACCTAACTCATGACGACCGAACCAACTCTCGAAATCGA
>JAYTFO010000329.1:0-3615 GCA_043734305.1 Acidobacteriota bacterium
GAGCCTGCTCGGCCTGGGCGTCGGCGCCGGATTCAAACGCCGCCGCTGGCTCGCCGGGATGCTCCTCGGACTGCTGACAGGTCTGGTCCTCTTGCAGGCGGCCTGCGGGAGCAGCAGCAGCTCCACCCCTCCCAGCGGCGGCACGCCCGCCGGAACCTACACCGTCACCATCACCGGCTCGTCCGGAGCGGCGTCCCGCAACCAAAAAGTAACGCTGATCGTGAACTAGCCAGAAACCTCCCGGGTAGAGACGCGGCTTGCCGCGTCTCCCCCGGCGAGCGGAGACGCCCCAGCCTCACGTCTGTCTATATCTCAATGCTATAGGATAACGCCCAGGAGGCTCCAGGGGCGTTCGCGGACCCGAAGGCGACCCCAAGGCACTTCTACGCCGTGGCGGCGGCCCTGCGCGCATCCTGACGCAAATGCGGACCATTGTACTCGCTGGATCGAACCCGAATCGAACACAGTCGCATGCTGGAAGCCGCGACGCTGACTATAACTTATAGAAAACAGTTGTAAGTCATTGAGAGACCTGCCGCGGGCCAACGCATTGTCCACTTCGCATGCATTCCGGCCCGACTTTGAATTCCCAAACCAGATCCATTCTCCGCGTTCTCTGCGTCTCGGCGGTGAGTCGCGCTTTCGCACTCCCGCTAAGCCTCAGAAAATACGCCAAATTCAGTTCTTGACGTTACATTGCATATTGCGATATCTTAATCACGATCTGCTATATGACGCTCGCTCAGAAAATTCGCTACCTCCGTGAAGTGGAAGGCTCCCTGCGCGGCCTCGACCGCTCCATGACCCAGCAGGAGTTGCTGAAGGCGATCGCCGCCGAGACCGGCGGCTCTCTCAGCCAGTCGTATCTTTCGCAAATCGAAGGCGGCAAGCGCCCGCACATGACGCAATCCACCCGCACTTTGCTGGCGAAGTTTTTCAAAGTGCATCCCGGCTTTCTGGTCGACGACCCCGAGGGTTACCACACCGAACTGACCTCCGACCTGCGGACCACCGAAGGTCAACTCGATGTGTGGCTTCTGCAAGGTTCGGAGCGCTTTGCCTACGACCACGAAGTCAGCGAAGTGTTGATCAAGATGGCGCGCGAAAAAGACACTCGTCGCTGCATTCTCTTGCTCGGCGAAATCCTGAACACTTCCGGCCTGGCTGACCGCCTCTTCGAGGCCTTGAACCCAGAAGCGGCCGCGAACTCCACTGTAGCGCCGGCGACTCGCCGGAAATCGCAGGAGCGCCTCGCGACCGCCTCCGCGAGGGAACGAAGCGCAACCACCAGGAGACGCTCATGACTTTGACCTGGTCTGACTTCTATCTGATCTGTTTCGCTATCGGCTTTTTGTTCAGCCTGCTCTCGTTCATCGCCGGCGGACTGAACATTCACGGCCACTGGCCGCACGTCCACGGACTGCACTTCGGCAACGGCCACGCTCCGGCAACGCATGCTCCCGCCGGTAATGGCTCAGCGGAGCACACAGCCAGCGACCACGGGGCGCATCATTCTGTGTCGCCTTTCAACTTTTTCACCATCGCGGTATTCCTGGCGTGGTTCGGAGGCACGGGCTATCTGCTCACGCGTTACTCGGCCATCGTCTTCGCGCTGGCACTCATCATTTCCACTGTCGTCGGACTGATCGGCGCCAGCATCGTGTTCATGTTTCTCGCCCGCGTCCTGATGACACCCGATGCGCTCATGGATCCCGCCGACTACGAAATGGTTGGCGTCATCGGACGCGTCTCCAGTCCGATCCGCGCCGCCGGCACCGGCGAGATCATTTACTCGCAAGCCGGAACCCGCCGCGCCTGTCCCGCCCGGAGCGAAGACAGTGACGCCATTGATCGAGACGCCGAAGTGGTAGTAACACGTTATGAAAAAGGCATCGCCTACATCCGACGTTGGGAAGAAGTAGTAAGTGGCGAGTAACAAACGGGAGAGCATGGCTTCAGCCGTGCCGTTGAGAGCATAAGAGAACTTGGGCTTTAGCCCCGATTACGAAACCATGAAACGCCCATTCCAATTCGCGATCGCTCTGCTCTGGCTGGGCGTGCCGATCGTCGCCTTCCAATACTTGCGCGTCTGGGAACAACTCCCCATCCGCATGGCGACTCACTTCAACGCCGCCGGCCAGCCCAACGGATGGATGTCCCGCGAAGTCTCACTCCAGTTCGGCGTAAGCATCACGGTGTTCCTGCTCCTGGTCTTCACCATCATTCTCTGGATGATCGCCCGCCGCCAGGTCGACAAATTTGCCTGGGCGTTCCTCGGATTCTGCGCGATGGTCATTGGCTTTCTCGTCGCGATCCATCAACAGATCATCGCCTACAACCTGCAAGGCACTCCGATTCACGTGGAACCTCTGCTGATCGTAATTCCAGTTACTATTGTGATACTAAGCGTCTTTTATCTGCGAACAAAGCGCGGACACGCCCTTCCGCCGAGTGAAGTGCTGGCCGAAGAAACACATTCCGGACGCGCCTGGGCCATCGTGCTTCTGCCCGCTGCCTTAGGACCGCTCATGGCTGCCTATCTCATCCCGGTGACCGCCTTGCGCATTGGCATGACATTGATTGCACTCGTAATCTTCGCCGCCCTGGCCATGGCCTGGACCGGATTCCGCTATCGCTTTCTGCACCACGGCGTCGAAGTGACCGCGCTCGGCTATCGCCTGCGCTCGATCCCGCGCCAACAGATCGTCAGCTACGCCGCCGAGCCCTGGGGCCCGCTCGGCGGATACGGCATCCGCGGCATCGGCGACAAGCGCGCCTTCGTATGGGGCAACAAAGTAGTCCACATCAAGACCACGAATGGCGACGTGTACTTAGGCCACAGTGATCCGCAAGAGATTGTGCGTGATTTGGATTTAGTAATGAGTTACTCGACCACGAGCTAAGTACAAAGCTAACGACGAAGGACAAACGACGGTTCTAAGGAGGCGATATGTTCGAGATGTCGAAGATTATGACCATCTGGGTCTTTGTCGGCCTGGGCGTACTGGTAGTGATGTTCCTCACAAGCGTGCTGGCACGCTTGTACCGCAAGGCGGGTCCCCATGAAGCGCTCATCATCTACGGTTTTGGCGGGACCAAAGTGGTCAAAGGCCATGGAGCGATTGTGTTTCCCATGGTGCAGGTTTGCCGCGAACTCTCGTTGGAGTTGATGTCGTTCGACGTCGCTCCGCAACAGGACCTCTACACCAAGCAGGGTGTTGCGGTCACTGTGGAAGCGGTGGCGCAGATTAAAGTGAAATCAGATGTGGAGTCCATCCTGACGTCTTCGGAACAATTTCTAACCAAGACGCCGGCCGAGCGGGAAGGACTGATCCGGCTGGTGATGGAGGGCCATCTGCGCGGCATCATCGGACAACTCACCGTCGAAGAAATCGTCAAGCAGCCGGAGATGGTCGGCGATCGCATGCGCTCCACGTGCGCCGACGACATGAACAAGATGGGACTCGAAGTGATTTCGTTCACCATCAAGGAAGTTCGCGACAAGAACGAATACATCACCAACATGGGCAAGCCCGACGTCGCCCGGATCAAGCGTGACGCCGATGTAGCCACCGCCGAAGCCGATCGCGATACCGCCATCCGTCGCGCAGTAGC
>JAYTFO010000330.1:0-18586 GCA_043734305.1 Acidobacteriota bacterium
GCGGCGCGCGATTATCCGCTTCATACCTACTTCGCGCGGCGCGGATATGTTTCCGTGCGCGTGGACATCCGCGGCTTTGGCGCAAGCGAAGGCACGCCGACGGATCGCGAATATTCCGAACGTGAGCAACTCGATGGCGAACAGGTGATCGCGTGGCTGGCGAGTCAGCCGTGGTCGAACGGCAACGTCGGCATGTTCGGAATTTCCTGGGGAGGATTTAACGCAATCCAGATGGCGATGCGGCGTCCGCCCGCGCTGAAGGCGATCATCGCGGTCGATGCGACGGAGGAACTGTTTCACGACGACGTTCACTACATCGATGGGCTGATGCACATCGACGAATTCGAACTCAACATGGACATGGCGCCCGGAATGACCGGCGCACCCGACTACACGCTCGACGAGAAAGTGCTTGGTCCGCGTTTTGACGCTGCGCCGTGGTCGTTGCTTTATTTGAAGCATCAGCACGACGGCGAGTTCTGGCGCAGTCCAGTGCGTCCACTGAATGAAATCAAGATTCCCTGCTTCCTGATTGGCGGATTGCTGGACGGGTATCGCGATTCGATTCCGCGCATGCTGGAGCAAGTGAAAGCGCCGGTGAAGGCGCTCGTCGGACCGTGGAACCACACTTTTCCGAATGACGCCGAGCCCGGTCCGGAGATTGAGTGGCGCGATCAGGCGGTGCGCTGGTGGGACTACTGGTTGAAAAATCGCAACACCGGAATCATGGACGAGCCGCCGATCTCGATTTATATGCGGCAGTGGCACGCGCCGGATGCGAAGATGGAAAACGTTCCGGGATTTTGGCGAGCGGAGCCGGTGTGGCCTCCGCGCGATGCGGCGAACACAACTCTCTATTTGCAGGGCGCACACTTGCTCTCGACGGAGGTAGCCAAAGAGGCGACGCATCAACTGCGCTACCTTCCGTCGGTCGGAGTGGAAGCGGGATTCTGGTGGGGCGAACTGCTGACCGATCAGCGTCCGGTGGATGCGTTCAGTCTGACTTACGATACGGTCCCGCTGAAAGAAGATTTGGCGTTGCTGGGGCGTCCGCATGCGTTGCTCGAAGCAAGCGCGTCGGCGCCGCTAGCGGACTGGTTTGTTCGTCTGTCGGATGTGGCGCCGGATGGTTCGGTCACGCTGGTTACAGGCGCGGGACTGAGTGGCGCGCAACGGGATTCGATGGCCGATCCCAAAGATCTGGAGCCGGGGAAAGTGTATCCATTGGACATCGAGATGCACCTTACGACTTGGATCTTTCCCAAGGGACACAGGATTCGGCTGGCAGTTTCCAATGCGTTGTGGCCGATGGTGTGGCCGACTCCGTACAACATGACGACCAGCCTTCAACTCGGCGCCGAAAGCGGATCGCGGATGGTCCTGCCGCTCGTTCCACCGTCGCAATACGCCGTGCCCAGGTATGCACCGCCCGAACCTTCTGAAGAGCGGAAGGATATTGTCTCGATCGGCTTCCCTTTCCCCGGGGAGTGGACGACTGAGCGCGATCAGGTGCAGGGCAAATCGAAAGTGATCTGGAGTGGGAAGTCTTCGGAGATATATCCGTGGGGGAAGGAAACGGATCTCGAAAAACTTACCTACTGGGCGGATGACAATCATCCGGAGACGAGTGCGATTTTAGGCGAGGCCGACACGACTCTAACTTTGAAAGACCGCGTGCTGCTGTGGCGTGGACGCTTGAATTTCTCCAGCGACGCGAAGAACTTCTACTACAAGTACACGCGGGAGTTACTCAAAGATGGACAGACAGTGAAGCAGAAGACTTGGGAAGAGACGATCCCGCGGGACCACCAGTAAGTGTAGCGCCGGCGCCCCGCCGGCAGCCGGCAAGGTGCCGGCGCTACGATCGGGCTGGTGGGGTACCTAACACCGCGACTCGAATCGGTGAGCCAACACCCGCCCAAGCGGAGCTTGGACGGGGCGCACCCTCTTGACGGATTTCAACAACTTACAAACATTTTCTATGAGTTATAGTCAGTGGCGGCGTTGCGGGTCCGACTGGGGCCCAGTGGCTGCCGAGTCGCCGCGTACAATGACTCACATTTGCGCCAGGATGCGTTGAGGGCCTTCGGCAGGCGCTGGGACAGCCCCAAGGTTCGTCCGCGCAATTACGGACGCTCCCGGAGTCTCCTGGCGCTAAGTATATCTAAAAGATATAACTATAGAGAGTGCCTCTCATGTGACCCTGGCAAACGAGTAGCTCGTGCTACGCCCACCTTCGGGATTTCGCATCAGGATACCTCGTTCAACAAGAGCAGCGATGTCGCGCAATGCCGTGTCATGCGAACATTTCGCGAGCTTCCCATATTTCATTGTAGTGAGCTTCCCCTCGAAACCATCCAGCAGGCGGTTGACAACCAGGCGCTGTCGCTCATTCAGCAGAGAGTCCCCAAAGGTCTCCCAAAAGTGCGCTTTGGAGAGCACGCTTCCCAGAGTAGCTTGCGCTCCTTCGATGGCACGTCCCAAGCATCCCAAGAACCAATCCATCCATAGCGTGACGTCCATCGTCGCTTTCTGCGTGCGCTCCAGAATGTCGTAGTAGTCCGAACGCTCTTGCCGGATCTGGGCCGACATGCTGTAGAACCGTTGCGAACTTTGTTCGGATCGCGCGAGCGCCAGATCGGCGATAGCGCGCGCGATCCGACCGTTGCCGTCGTCGAAGGGGTGGATCGAGACAAACCATAGATGCGCGAGCCCCGCCTTCACTACCCAATCGCCTTCAGTAGTTCCATTGAACCAATCGAGCAAAGCTCCCATTTCGGGGTCCAGTCTTTCCACGGCTGGTGCCTCGAAGTGAACACGTTCCCTGCCCATGGCCCCGGAGACGATCTCCATTGGACCGCCGCTGTCATCTCGCCAGGCTCCAACCCTAATCCGCCGCATGCCACTGCGTCCGGTCGGGAATAGGGACGCATGCCACGCGAACAACCGTTCTGAAGTAAGCGGCTGATCGTAGTGACGCGTGGCGCCCAGCATCATTTCAACAACTCCCTCAACCTTCCGATCCACCGCTTTGAGGGCCTCAATGTCCATGCCGAGATGACGCGCGATCGAGGAACGGACCTGCTCCGCGTCCAGCTTTTCCCCCTCGATTTCGCTGCTCTTGAGCACGTCCTCCGTGAGCGTGCGCAGCACCGCTTCCTGGCGCAGCTTGAACCCCAGAGCTTCCATGCGCCCTAGCAAGCGGCCTTGCTCGTGCCGCACTTTTGCCAGTCTCTCTGACAAGCTCTCGCGGTTCCAGCGGAACCGGGGCCAATCTTCTCCTGTATGGATAAACCCTGACATTCTACGCACCTATTGCGTAGATTATAGCCGCTATTCGACGCAAGCGCCATTGTTCTACGCTAATTGTGCGTCGATTGCTGAACGCTATCGGCGCATCGCTCTTTTGAACCTCGCGCCTCCGGCCCCATATGCAGCAAGATCCCATCCCTGCGTAACACCCCTATTCTGATTGACTTGCCCACGCGTCCCCGCCTAACATTGCGGGACCTCATGATCGAACAGACCATCTCACACTACCGCATCCTGGAAAAGTTGGGCGGCGGCGGGATGGGCGTTGTCTACAAGGCCGAAGACACTCGGCTGCGACGTCTTGTCGCCCTGAAATTCCTACCCGATGACGTGGCCCGCGACCCGCAGGCGCTCAGCCGTTTTCAGCGGGAGGCACAGGCTGCTTCCGCTCTGAACCATCCCAATATTTGTACGATTTACGACATTGGAGAGGAAGGCGGCAAGGCGTTCATCGCCATGGAATGTCTGGATGGCGTGACGTTGCGGCATCGTATTGAAGAAGGGACATTCGAAACCGAAGAGTTTCTGGAACTGGCCATCCAGATGGTGGATGCGCTGGATGCGGCGCACGCCAGGGGAATCGTCCACCGCGACATCAAGCCGGCGAACATCTTTGTGACGGCGCGCGGAAACGCCAAGATTCTTGACTTTGGGTTGGCCAAGGTGGCACCGCACCGGCAGTCGGATGAAACGCTCGCCACGCAGGCCATCGGCGCGGTGAACCTTACCAGTCCGGGCATGGCGATCGGCACGGTCGCCTACATGTCGCCGGAACAGGCGCGGGGCAAGGACCTCGACGGACGCAGCGATTTATTCAGCCTGGGCGCGGTGTTCTACGAAATGGCAACGCAGCAGTCCGCGTTCAGCGGGGAGACTACGGCCGTCATCTTCGATGCGATTCTGAACCGTACAGCGGTGTCGCCAGCGCTCGCCAACCGGGCGTTGCCTGCGAAGCTGAGTGAAATCATCGGCAAGCTGCTCGAAAAAGATCGTGACCTGCGTTATCAGAGCGCGGCGGAAGTCCGCGCGGACCTGAAACGATTGAAGCGGGACGCAACTTCATCGGGGGGAGTGGCGGTGGCCGAACCTGCCGTCCGGGCAGCTAACAAAGCGCGCAAGCCCAAAGCAGGCAAGGCGATTGATTCGCTGGCGGTGTTGCCGTTTGAAAATGCCAGTGGCGACCCCGAGAACGACTATCTGGTGGACGGCATCACGGAGACGATCATCAATGGACTGTCGCGTCTGCCGAAAGTGCGGGTGGTGCCGCGCGGCGTGGTGTTCCGCTACAAGGGCAAGGGAGTGGATGCGTTCACGGCGGCCACGGAACTCGGAGTTCGCGCCGTGGTCAGCGGACGCGTGCTGCAACACAAGGACACGCTGATCGTGAAGGCAGAGCTGGTGGATGTGGTTCGTCAGGACCAACTGTGGGGCGATTCGTACTCGCGGAAAATGGCGGACCTGGTGGACGTGCAGGATGAGATCGCGCGGGAAATCGCCGGGCACTTACAGGAGCGGCTGGGGAGCACGCCATCGGTTCCTGCGGCTGGGCGCGGTACGGAGCGGGCGTCAGCGCAGGCGTCAGAACAAACAACCGAGCGCGCGCCGGCGAATCCCGAAGCCTATCGGCTCTACCTGAAAGGCACGCATCAAGCCAGAACCTGGAAAGAAGAAGGACTTCGCCACAGCCTGGAAATATTTCAGCAGGCGATCGCGATTGATCCCAGCCATGCACCCAGCTATGCGGGACTTGCTTATTCGCTCGGCATGATGGGGTTCTACGGCTTCCTTCGCGGCCAGGAGGCATGGCCCAAGGCAAAAGCGGCTGCGAACCAGGCGTTGCGGCTGGATCCGGCGATCGCGGAAGCTCACATCGCGATGTCCCTGCATGCGTTGCAGGCGGACCGCGATCCCCAGCTCGCGATCCGCGAGGCGCAGGAAGCTATCCGGTTGAAGCCCGATCTCGCCATTGCATTTCATGCGTTGTCGATCTCGCTCAACATCGCGCGGCGATCCGAGGAGGCTCTGGTGGCGGTCCGCAAGGCCACTGAGTTAGACCCGCTGACGCCGTTGTTTCAGGCCCATCTTGCCTGGATTCTGCACTGCACGGGCAGGGATGACGAGGCTTGGCAGCAGATGAGTTCCACGCTAGAGGTTCATCCCAACGACTTCTACACCCTCCGCATCCTGATGTATTGCGCGGACACTCCGGAGCGCTGCCAGGTGGCGCTCGCAGCGGGTGAGAAGCTGGGCACGTTGACCAAGAGCAAACTCGTGGGACAGGGAATGCTGGGATTGATTTATGCGCGGATGGGAGAGATTGACCGCGCCCGCGAGTTCGTCGCCCAACTCGAGAGCGGAACCGCCACGGAACCGCTGCTGGCATACTACGTGGCGCTCATCCGCTGCGCGTTGGGCGAAGACGAAGTGGCGATCGAGTGGCTGGAAAAGGCCGAGCAGACGGGACTGGGATTGCTAACGATCCTTGCCGTCGAGCCCTCGTTCAGCCGGCTGCGTCCGATGCCACGGTTTCAGGCGCTGCTGCGCAAGTTGGGGCTGGCGTGAACGCCCCGGGCAGAGACATCGATTTGTTGCAACGCCCCGGTGACGTTGGTCGCTCGCGTATACTCCGCTGGTTCCACATTCCCTTCCCTGGAGACCCACTGATTGCCTGCAGACCTGTCCAGTCCGGCGGCGCCTACCGCGGTTGAGGTTGCTTCCCGCACGCGCCACAAAATTGCGATGCGGCTGTTGCCCTTTCTCTTTGTCCTGTACATCGTCAACTATCTGGACCGCACCAGCGTCGCCTACGCGGCAATCGGCATGACTCGCGAGCTGGGATTCAGCGATCGCGTGTTTGGCCTGGGAGCGGGCGTTTTTTTCCTCAGTTATGTGGCGTTGCAGATTCCCGGCGCCTTGCTGGTGGAGCACTGGAGCGCGCGCCGAATGATCTCCTTGACCATGATCGCGTGGGGATCGCTCACCGCGCTGACCGCGCTGGTGCACACTCCCGGCCAACTGTACCTGGCGCGGTTCGTGCTAGGCGCGGCGGAAGCGGGCTTTTTCCCGGGCGTCGTCGTCTACTTGAGCCACTGGTTCATTCGGAAAGACCGCGCCAAGGCGATGAGCAACTTCATGGCAGCGATTCCGCTTTCGTTCGTCGTCGGATCGCCCGTCGCCGGCTGGATTCTCGGCCACAAGTGGTTTGCAATCGAGGGCTGGCGCTGGCTGTTCATCCTGGAGGGCATGCCGGCCATCCTGCTGGGCGGAGTCGCGTTTTTCTATCTCACCGATTGGCCGAGAGAAGCGGCCTGGCTTACTCCCGAACAGAGGCGAGCGACCGAACAGAAATTGCTGGAGGAACGCCCGGCCGGTGGGCAATCAGCGAGCATGTGGCAAGCGCTCCGGTCCCGCACGGTGCTGTTGCTTGCCGCCTCAACTCTTCTCAGTTATTTCTCGCTGTACAGCTTCGTCTTCTGGTTCCCCACCGTACTGAAACGCGAGTCCGGGCTTTCGGACATGCGGGTCGGCCTGTTTGGTGTCTTGCCCTACCTGGCGGCCTTCATCGCGATGCAGTGCAACGGGTGGCTTTCGGACAGGAAACTGGAAAGGCGCTGGCATTCCGCGATCCCGCTGTTCATTGGGGCAGGCGGAATGTTGGGCCTTATCAATCCGCCGCATTCCTTTGCGCTCTTAATCGCACTGTTCACGGTAGCGTATCTGGGGTCCAGCTACCTTCCGGTGTTCTGGGCAATTCCGACCGAAACCCTGAGCGAAGCGACGGCGGCAACCGCAGTGGGAATGATCAACGCAGTCGGCAACGTCGCAGGTTTTGCCGGGCCCTACCTGTTCGGATACCTGAACACTCGAACCGGATCGTTTTCGAGTGGGTTCGCTTTGATGATGGTTACTTCCGTGGCGGGTGGACTGCTGATCCTGTGTACTCCGCGGCGCGCACCGGCGGCTGTCCGTTAAGCTCCGTGTTTCAGCTGACGCTGATACTCCGCGTTGTCGAAGTGGCCTTGCGATTCGGCGATGAGGCCGTCGGCTCCAATCCGCCACTCCTCGAAGCCGCTGATATGAACTCTCTTACCAGACCCGCCCGGACCGGTGTTAGTGCCGATCAGGGTCCAGTGGTAGACGGCCTGATCGCCGTCGGCATCCACGCGATCCAATAATATTTTCAAGTCAGGAAAATCGGTCATGAACCCCTGCGCCGTTTCTTTGATCGCCTCACGGCCCAATGCCGGCGGGCCGCCGTTGACACAGAGGGAACCGGCCGGTGAATAGAAGGAGGCCACGCTCGCAGCGTCGTGGCTGCACCACGCTGCGGTGTAACGTTCGGCGAATGCGCGAAGACGATCTGTCGTGGGCATTGGGTAAACGAATCGGAATGTCAATCAAGGGCACGCAAGACTGACTCCGCAGTTACTAACTATTTCGGGCACGCCATAACTCCCGCCTGCTTGTACACTTTGCCTTCCTTCATCACAAACTCGACGTTCTCCAGCACGCTGATGTCCTTCAATGGGTCGCCGCTCACGGCGATCAAGTCGGCGAACTTTCCTGGCTTGATCGATCCGATTTCTGCGGAGTGCCCGAGTAAGTCGGCCGCATTAGTGGTGGCGGACTGGATCGCTTGCATGGGAGTCATCCCATACTTGACCATGAAGGCGAACTGCTTGCCGCTGCTGCCGTAGGGACAGACACCGAGGTCGGTGCCGAACGACATCTTCACGCCCGCTTTGACGGCCTTGCCGAAGTTCTCGCGCTGGATTCGGCCAAGGTCGGCGTCGTGCTCGAGAAAATCGGCGGGCGTCTGTCCGGTCTTACCGCCGGCCTGAATACATTCCTCGTCGTAGATGTCCATGTCGAGATAGGTGCCATGCTGCTTGGCAAGGGCGATGATTTCGTCGTCGATCATCTCGGCGTGTTCGATAGAGGCAGCGCCGGCAATAATCGCGTTCTTGATGCCCTGCCGAGCATGGGCATGCACAGCGACCCGTAGGCCGAAATTCTTTGCCTCCTCTACGCCCGCTTGCAATTCTTCCGGCGTGAACTCGATCGACATCGGACTGCTACCGTGCGTCAGGACTGCTCCGGTCGAGAGCATCTTGATCAGGTCCACACCGTTGTGGGCGAGCAGACGAACTTTCTGGCGCACTTCCCACGGGCCGTTGGCCTCACCGTAGTGCAGGTCCCACGGAAGTTGAATGTCGGGAGCCTGTCCAGTCATCGCGCCGGCTCCACCGGTGATGGTGATGTAAGCTCCGGCGACATACATCCGCGGGCCGGCAATGTCTCCGCGCGCGATCGCGTCGCGGAGCGCGATGTCGTTCAGCGCGCGATAGGTTCCAACATCGCGCACGGTCGTAAAGCCGGATTCCAGCGTCTGGCGGGCGTTCGAGACAGACTCCAAGGCAATCTGAGAAGCGGTTTTTTTTAGCACGTTGAAAGGCTCACCATCACCATGGCCATCGGCGACGTGGGTATGGCAATCGATCAATCCTGGGAGAACGGTTTTCGTCGAGAGATCGATCACGGTTGCGCCGTTAGGAATATCGAGATTTCTTCCCACGGCCTGAACCTTGTTGCCCTGAATGAGGACGACCTGGTCGGTGAGGACTGTGGCGGAGTCGGGATCGATAAGGCGTCCGGCGCGGACGGCGGTGATTTGGCCGGCGGCAATCGACGCGCTCGCAAGAATCAGGGTCACGAAGAATGCGTTTTTCATTTTGTCCCCTGGTGAAACGGGTCGAAGCGCACCCACTGAAATAGCTTGCAGAGACGTTTCCGTTGCCTCTAATCTGCCGCGGCTGCGGATGGTCGGTGACCAGCGCGCAAGTCCGCCGCCAGCAACTGGTGGAACAGTTGCTCCCCTGCTTCACGACGTACCGATAAACGACCAGCCTGATAAGCACGCGATTTCAATCCGCGCTGGACGGCTTCGCAAATGCCGAGGTCTTCATCTTGGACGCGGTTGCCGACGGCTACACTCTGCTCGTTGTAGGCTCGGGCGCTTTCGCCGATGTCATTGAAATAAAAATCGAAGATCACGCGGCAATGGTCGACATCAACTGGGATCACGAGGTTGGTATCCATGTAGCCTTCGTAGCAATTGAACATGAAATTCGGGTACTGCCAGAAATACCAGGCGCGGTCGCCTCTACGGGTTGTTGAAGTAGCAGCGTCCTGATCGCCGCTAACCATCGGGCTCGACTGGAGACAGTACCGGTCCTCATTTTCGATGGTGTATTGCTTGTAGTCGAGAACCGAACTCAGGCCTCTGTGGAGATGCGGGACGTGATAACCACCGTCGAGATAGTTATCGACGAACACTTTCCAGTTACAGTGGATATCGTAGGACTGGGTTGCAAAGAACTTCAGCTTATTAAGTCCCAGGGGAGCGGAACGCTTCACCATTCCGCCTAGAAATTCGTGCAGCGAACGCGCCTTTGGATCGAGATTCACGAAGACCAGGGTCTCCCAGGTATCCACTTTCACGGGGACAAGTCCGTTGTCCTTGCGTTCGAAATTCTTGACGCCGTCGAACTCGGGCATACCTTTGAGCGCGCCATCCAGGCCGTAATTCCATCCGTGATACGGGCAATGCAGGATGGAGGCCTGTCCACAAGGTTCGGTGACTACAGCTGCTGCGTGATGGCGGCACACGTTGTAGAAGGCACGCAGCACGCCGTCGTTTCCGCGCACGGCGACCAGCGGTTCGCCGGCTACGGTCGCGGTCACAAACTGGCCGGGCTTTTCGACCTGGTCAACGCGCCCGATCACTTGCCATGTCTTACTGAAGACACCCTGCCGCTCTAACTCGGCAACACGAGCATCCACATACCAGGCGGCAGGAATGGTGTAAGCGTTCGCCAAGGCAGCTTTGTCGTCATAGTCGGCGAGTATCTGGTCGATGGTCCTGTCCGTGATCATGCTTTCTTTCCTGAATGTTGAATCTTCTCGGATCCTACTGCCCGGCGCAGTAACTCCGAAAACTGTTCGATGCGGGCTTCCTTCCTCTCGGGAACGTGGCCCTGCTTGCGGAACAGGCCGGGGTCGAGTTCTTCGGTGAGGAGCGCGTCCTGAAAGCGGTCAATCGTCCACTCGAGAATTGAGCCGATCATGTCGGCGTCGAGGTCAGAACGCAGTTCGCCGCGGGTCGCGCCGTACTGGACAAACTCGCGCCATCCGTACGGGTCTTCAGCAACCAGGAAACGGTTGATTTCACGGCGCAGAGCAAGATCTGTACCGTAGTTACCAACCAGATAGATTCGATAGGACGCCCAGTTATCTCGAACCATGTGCTCGGTGCGACCCAGCCAGTAACGCAATATTTCGAAAAACCCCTGCTTCTGCACTTCGAGCGGAGCTTCCATGTATTTCGGGAACGAGCGCACGGCCTTCCTATAGGCTTCGAAAAACAGGCCGTCCTTGCTCTTGAAATGCTGAAAGACCGAGCCTTTTGCGATGCTCAATTCGGCGGCGATGTCCTCGACGCGGGCGGCGCTATAGCCATGCTCGGCAAAATGGCGAATGGCCACGTCGACGATACGCGCGCGCTTTGCCTCTGAACGTGGACGCGGCTTCCCGTCCGACCGCAATTGCGTCGGCTTAGCCAGACTGCTCGTAATACCATTCATGCTTGACCCCAAGTCAGTGCCACAATATAGCAGGACGGAACCATTTTTCAATGGCTTTTTTCCATATGTTCCGTTAGTTTCGCTTACCCGGGATCGAGGCCACTCTTGACCACGGGTCAATCAATATGAACACTGCCGCCAATCCTATCTATGACGCGGTCATTGTGGGCGCTGGGCACAATGGCTTGACGGCCGCCTGCTATCTGGCGCGGGCCGGCCTTTCCACGCTGGTGGTGGAACGGCGCGATATCGTCGGGGGATGCTGCGTGACCGAGGAAATTGCACCCGGATGTCGCGCGTCCACGACTTCTTACATCGCGAGCATGTTGCGGCCCGAAGTGATTCGCGACCTGAAGCTGGCGGAGCACGGGTTGCGCATGGTCCCCTGCGACCCAGCATTGCAGGTTCCATTTCCGGACGGGCAACTCGTTTCGTGGTGGGCGAATCGTGATCGGGTAGTGACGGAGCTGCGCAAGATTTCCGTGAAGGATGCCGAGACGTTTGTCCGGGTGGATGATCGCTTGAAGAAACTGGCGCGCTATCTGCAGCCTTTTTTTCTGGAGCCGCCGCCCGAGGTAGATACAAAATCACTGAGCGGATGGAGCGACCTGCTGCGCGTGGGCAAACGCTTTCGCGGCATATCGACTGCGGAGATTTCCGAGCTGGTTTCGTTTCTCACCGGCAGCTTGGGCGATTTCCTCGATCGGAATTATGAGTCGGAAAAAGTTAAGACCCTGTTTCTCGCGAGCAACGTGTATGGCAAACATGGTGGACCATATCAGCCGGGAACGGCGCTGGGACTGCTGTTTCACTTACTCAGCGGCGGCGAGCACGAGTTACAGGGATTCTACGGGCATGTGATGGGCGGGATGGGCGCGATTACCGGCGCGATGGCGGCGGCTGCCCGAACCGTCGGCGTGCAGATTCGCACGGACGCTGCAGTCGCGCAGATTGATTCCCGCGAAGGACGCGCTCGCGGCGTCGTGCTGGAGGATGGTACGGAGATTCGTGCCCGCATCGTGCTCTCCAATGCCGATCCCAAGCGGACTTTTCTTAAAATGGTTTCCGAACGAGAACTGCCGGCTGATTTTGTACACGCCGTGCGTGGCATCAAGATGGACGGCCCCTGCGCCAAAGTGAATATGGTTCTTGCGGAAGAACCCCGCTTCACGGGAACACCCAGCAGTTACGACGCTCAGCAACGGTCGCTGTTTACTCTGGTGCCTTCGCTGGAGTTTGCGGAACGCTGTTATGACATCGCGAAGTTCGGCGAGATTCCGGAACAGCTTTGGGTGGACTGCGTGATCGCGTCCAACGCCGATCCGTCGCTGGCACCGCCGGCCAAGCACGTTATGACTTGTTTCGTGCAGTACGTGCCGTACAAGCTGCGGCAGGGGACGTGGGACGATAATCGCGAGTTGCTCGGCGACCGTGTGGTCAAAAAGATTGCCGAGTACGCGCCCAATGTACCGGGAGCTATCATCGCGCGCCAGGTACTTACTCCGCTCGACTTAGAACGAACTTACGGACTTACAGAAGGAAATATCTTCCACGGTGAGCTGAATCTGGAACAGCTTTTCTTCAATCGTCCGGTGGCGGGTTGGTCGCAGTATCGCACGCCGATTGGTGGGCTTTATCTGTGCGGAGCGGGCGCGCACCCGGGCGGTGGTGTGACAGGCGCTCCCGGGCACAACGCTGCGCATCAAGTACTGCGCGATTGGAAGCGCGGCAAACTCAAGGAGGCCGTGGCGTGAGCGGGAATGGGGCGACGCGAACGGCCGATTTTGTAATCCTCGGCGCGGGCGTGATGGGGGCTTCGATTGCCTTTCATCTGGCGCGACGCAAGGCTGGACGCATCCTCGTGCTCGATAAAGAGCACGCCGGCAGCGGGGGCAGCAGCAGATCGTCCGCGCTGGTGCGGATGCATTACAGTTTCGCGCCTGAGGTGCAACTGGCGCTCGTGAGTTTGAAAATGTTTCAGCATTGGCACGAGATTGTCGGCGAGGCGGGCGACTTTCGCAAGACCGGCTTTGTGCGAATTGTTCATCCCGGAGAAGCGGAGCAACTCAAACAGAATGTCGCGATGCAGCGTTCTCTGGGAGCCCGAGTCGAGTTGATCGATCGGCGCCAGTTACAGGAACTTGAGCCTGACTGGGCTGTGGATGAAGTCGAACTCGCTGCCTATGAACCGGACTCGGGATACGGCGACGGTAACGTGGTGGCTAACGACTTCCTAAATCGAGCACGCGATCTTGGAACAACCTATCTTTCGAAAACGGCGGCAACGTGTTTGCTGATCGAAGCCGGACACGTTCGCGGCGTGCAAACCACATCAGGCGCGATTCACGCTCCCGTTGTAATCGCGGCGACAGGGCCATGGACGCGGCCTTTGATGCAATCCACGGGATTTAACCCGCCGATCGAAACGGAATATCACCAGGTCGCGATTCTGAAGAATGCGCCGGACATGAAGAGCGGCGGTTGCGCTTGCATCGATTCAGTGACGGCGACTTACTTCCGCTCGGATGGCGGCGACAAGTTTCTGATCGGCGACTTCTATGGGAAAAGGCCGGTCGATCCGAATAATTTTCCGCAACGCGCTTCGGATGCGGAATTGGAAGAGATCATCGAGCGGGCGAGTCAACGGGTTCCGAAGGTCGAGCGCGCGGAAGTTATGCGCGGGGTGACAGGCGTCTATGACATGACACCGGACGCACGGCCACTTCTAGGGCTGGTTCCCAGCGTTGACGGGCTTTATATTTGTGCAGGCTTTTCGGGGATGGGATTCAAAATTTCACCGGCGATCGGACTGGTGATGTCGGAATTGATTCTTGACGGGACGGCGACGACGGTGGATATTTCGGCGTTCCGTCCGACCCGGTTTGCCGAGGGAAAACCGATTAAGGCGGAGTTTGAGTACAAAGACGATTAAGTAGCGCCCGTCCCGGCGCTACATTCAAGGAGAGCACATGGCGAAGAAGGGTATTCTCGAACGTTTGAAAGATGGGCCGGTTCTTGGGGACGGCGGTTACTTACTTGAGTTAGAAAAACGCGGATGGGTTCGGCCTGGCCCCTTCACTCCGGAAGTTGCGATCGTTTACCCGAACGCACTGCGCGAGTTACACATTGAGTTTCGCGAGGCTGGGGCCGAGGTATTACAGGCTCTTACTTTTTACGCGAGCCGCGACAAGCTGGCGACCGTCGGACTGGAGGATCGGGTCGAAGACATTAATCGGTCAGCGGTGCGCGTGGCGAAAGAAGTGGCGGGCGATCAGTGTTTAGTCGCAGGCAACCTCAGTCTTACCTGGATGTACGAGCACGGCAGCGCATCGGCGGCGGATCGGGTGCGTGAGACTTTCGATGAACAACTGAAGATCCAGTGCGAGGAAGGCGTCGACTTTATCATTGGCGAGACGTTCTCATGGCTGGGCGAGGCTTTGCTGGCCGTGGAGCGCGCCAAGAAGACGGGCCTACCGGTGATGGTGACGATCTGCTTTGAAAACAAAGATGAGACTGCGGAGGGCAAGAGCGCAGCCGAGGCGGCTAAGACTTTGCTCGATGCTGGCGCTGACATTGTCGGCATGAATTGCCTGCGTTCGCCGGAGCATACGCTGCCGTCGATGGAAAAGATGCGTAGGGCGGTGGACGGATATCTGGCGTGCCAACCTGTCGGATATCGCACTCCGAAGGACAAGCCGGACTTCACCAGCCTTGCGGAGTTTCCTTACGGACTGGACCCGCTGCAACTTACTCGCAAGGATATGGGCGAGTATGCATTGCGCGCGCGGGAGATCGGCATCAACTATATTGGATCGTGTTGCGGATCGGTCGCAGAGCACGTCCGCGAAATGGCAAAGGTGCTGGGCAAGTTGCCTGCGGACTCGCGCATCTGGAAGAAGGGCGGCGCGAAGCCGATGTCGGCGTACGAGTATTATGATCACGATCAGGTGACGACGAAGTGAGGCGCTGCAGGCGTGCCTCAGCAGCTAAAGTCGGGTGAGAATTAGCCTGTTGTCGCAGCGGTGAACCGCTGCGCCACCCAAAAACAAGTGCCACATTAAGCTTCTCCGCGACCACCAGAGCCTTTATGCTTGGGGAGACCGACCATAGCGCTGAGCCCAATCGCGCGACACGGTAGAGGAGGACTGACCTGATGAAACGATTTCGCACTCTGGTTGCGATTGCATGCGCACTCTGCATCTTTGGGATCCCACTGAAGGCGCTAGCGGCCGAGAACAAGCCGGATCGTCAGGTTGCGATCACGATTGACGACTTGCCAGCGGGTTCGAATGCGCTGCGCGCAGCGGCCATCACGGAGATGACGACGAAGTTATTGACTACGCTTCGGGATCAGAAGATTCCGGTGGTCGGGTTCGTCAACGAAAAAAAGCTCTACAACTTCGGAGAGACTGACGAGAGGATTCGCGCGCTCCGGATGTGGCTCGACTATGGATTTGAATTGGGCAATCACACTTACAGTCATGCGTCGCTGAATCGCGTCGGGCTCAAGGCTTGGGAAGACGATGTAGTCCAGGGTGAGAGTGTAACGACTTTGTTGCTTGCCGATCACAAGATGAAGATGCGGTACTTCCGGCATCCATATCTCGACACGGGACGCGACTTACAAACCCGGCGCGAGGCCGAAGCGTTTCTGGTCGCCAGAGGTTACCACATTGCTCCCATCACACTCGATGCGTGGGACTGGGCATACGCGAGCGTCTATGAAGACGCCAAGAAACGCGGGGACACGGCAGCGCAGAATGATCTTGCCAAGAGTTACCTGGCATACAGTGACGCGACGTTCGCGTATTGGGAGCAGCAGTCAAGACAGTTAATTGGATATGAACCCAAACAGATTCTGTTAATACACGCGAATCAACTGGAGGGCGATCACATCGAAGAACTGCTCGATGTTTTTCGCAAGCGAGGGTATCGGTTCATCACGCTGGAAGATGCACTTAACGATCCGGCATACAGTTTGCCGGACACGTATGTCGGAGAAGGAGGGACGGGATGGATCGAACATTGGGCGATCAGCCAGGGGAAGATTCTGATGGGGGCTCCGGAGTTTCCGCAGGCGGTGATTGATAAGCGGAAGGCGCTGGCGCCGACGCAGCCGTAGAACCAGCCTCGGGGCTAAAGCCCCATGGTAAAAGAGCCTTTGCGGCACGGCTGAAGCCGTGCCCTCCCGACTTCGCCGATTTCAAATTACCAATTACAGATTACCAAATTACAAATTTCTCAAGAGCTGCCAATCCAAATTCCAGTAATAAAGACGAGCACTCCGCCGACTACGACTTGAAAAGCGGCTGAGAGCAGCGGTGTGTCCATGTATTTGTTGCGAATCCAAGCAATCACGCCGAGTTCCAGAGCCACGACGATGACGGCGGCAATGAAGGCGACGTGAAAGTCTTTGATCAGGAAGGGCAGGGTGTGACCGATGCCGCCGGCAGCGGTCATGAGGCCGGTGACTGCGCCGCGCAGGTACGGGCGGCCGCGGCCGGTGAGTGATCCGTCGTCGGACAAGGCTTCGGCAAAGGCCATCGAGATGCCTGCGCCGATGGATGCTGCGAGGCCGACTACGAATGCGTCGTGGCTGCTCCGGGTTGCGAAAGCTGCCGCAAAAACGGGCGCGAGGGTGGATACGGAACCGTCCATCAGGCCCGCCAGTCCAGGCTGGACGATTTGCAGGACGAATAGCCGGCGCTGGGCTTCCTCTTCGGCCTTCTCCACGTCGGGGGTAATGCTTTCGCCTAACGCTTCGGCTTGGGCCTGATGTTTACGTTCAATCTCGGCAAGGTCGCCGAGCAGTTTGCGAATGCCGGCGTCGGTGACCTGCTCGATGGAGCGCTCGTAGAAACGGGTGGTCTCCAGCTCCATAATCTCGGCCTGCTTGCGGACTTCCGAAATTTTCAGCGGACGCGTGAGCCAGAAGGGACGGCGCTGAGTGAATCCCTTGATGTCCTGCCTGCGAACCAGCGGAATGTGTTCGCCGAAGCGGGCGCGATAGGTTTCAATGAGGGCGGCACGATGGTGAGACTCTTCTTCGCGCATGTCTTCAAAGAGCTTGGCCGTGGCAGGATAGGTTTCGCGAAGGCCGTCGGCAAAATCAGCATACACGCGGCCATCTTCTTCTTCGGCTGCAATCGCCAGTGCCAGGATTTCGCGTTCGGATAAGTCTTTGAATTTACGGGCCATGGAACTCCTTGGAAAAGCAGGTGTTGGGTCTTAGGTGTCAGGTCTTAAGGAAAGCCTATCCATCACGTGGCCTCGTTGAGCTTCCTGAGACCCAACACCTGAGGCCTAACACCTTCGCAGCGAAGAATATCAAAAAGCCGTCGCTGCAGTATGTGACTTTGAACCCTTCGGCGTGGTAGATTTATCTGAGTATTGAAATAGTACGATTATGTTTCTTGTCTCTCCATACCGTACCCGCCGGTTCTGTCAGGCCCTCTGCGCCTGTTGTTGCTGTTGTTGTATGTGTAGCTAGGACTTCACTGGCTACATCCAATTCCGTAGTGCAATCCTCAACCCTAGTTTTTTGGGAGCGCTTTATGAAAATCGCCAAGGACGTGACGGAGTTGGTCGGCAATACTCCTCTGGTTCGATTGAACCGCGTTACGGAGGGCGCGACAGCAACGGTCGCGGCGAAGCTGGAGAGTTTCAATCCGTGCTCGAGCGTGAAGGACCGCATCGGCGTCAGCATGATCAACGAAGCCGAACGGCAGGGAAAAATTCAGCGGGGCAAGACCGTGCTGATCGAACCGACCAGCGGCAACACGGGGATCGGGCTGGCGTTTGTCGCGGCGGTGCGTGGGTACAGGCTGATCCTGACCATGCCTGAGACCATGAGCCTGGAGCGGCGCGTGTTGCTGCGAGCTTTTGGCGCGGAGATCGTTCTCACGCCGGGGCCAAGCGGGATGCCCGGCGCCATTGCGCGTGCGAATCAAATCCTTGCCGATACTCCGGGCGGATATATGCTGCAGCAGTTCGCGAATCCGGCGAACCCGCAAATTCATCGTGAAACCACTGGGCCTGAAATTTGGAATGATACTGACGGCCAGGTGGATATCCTCGTATCTGGCGTGGGGACAGGCGGCACGCTGACGGGAGTGGCAGAATATATCAAGCCTCTCAAGCCCTCGTTTCGCGCGATTGCGGTGGAACCGAGCGCCAGTCCTGTGCTTTCAGGTGGCAAGCCGAGTCCGCACAAGATTCAGGGCATTGGAGCGGGCTTCATTCCGGAAATTCTTCGTACCGATTTGATTGACGAAATCGTTCATGTCTCGAATGAAGATGCGATTGAGATGGCCCGGCGACTTACTCAGGAAGAAGGCCTGCTGAGCGGGATTTCATGCGGAGCCGCGGCTCATGCCGCAGTGCAAATTGCACGGCGTCCGGAAAATGCCGGCAAACTGATTGTCGTGGTGCTTCCCGACTTCGGCGAGCGTTACCTGACCAGTATCCTATTCGACCACTTGCGCCAGGAGGCTCTGGCCATGCAGGCTGTAGCGGTATAGATCGCCATCAATATGGGACTCATACGCAACATTAACGAGCACATCACGTCGATCATGGAGCGCGACCCGGCGCCGAAGTCGCGCCTCGAGGTTCTGCTGTGCTATCCGGGA